>JBAWGF010000285.1:0-31042 GCA_049592615.1 Candidatus Acidiferrales bacterium | reverse complement strand
CCTGCGAAAACTTCGGGATGCGTTGCGACGGTTTGACGTGGCCTGATCTGTAGCCGCCGGGTCAGCGGTTCTTCTTGAGGTAGCCGATGCGTTCGAGAACTGCGCCGACGATGAGCGGCAGCGCGACGGTGGCGTCGTCGAGAACTTCCGCGAGCCGCCCACCTTCCTCCTTTGGAACAAACTTGCCCCAGGATACAGCCTCCGAGTAAGTGCTCCCGGATAATCCGCCCCAGTTGACTGGCTCAGGACAAATTCGCACGCCATAGTTGTAGCGTTTGAGCGGAAGTTTTTCATATCCGCGGCGAGCGAGGAGTTCAGCATAAACTCCGAATTGCTGCGCCCAGTTTCGTGGAACGCCCCCGCCGACGGTCAGCAAGCCCATGCGCTTGGTCTTGAGCATCGTTGCGGCGTAATGCTCGAAATCCTCGTATGGATCGAAACGCAGCAGCGGCTTCCCGGCAACCTTGCGCAGGCGTTGGTGGAGCGCAAAGTCGATGCCCAGCTCGGAATCGGTGAACGCAGGAACGAAGACGGGGACGTTGTGCTCGAAAGCGGACTTCAGGATGCCGCGGCCCTTCGTGTGACGCACGAGGTATTCGCCGATGCGGCGGTTGATTTTCCAACTGCAAGCAATTTCATTCGCGTCCCAGCGTTCGAGGATGTGTTGCATCACTTCTTCGACGTGATCGAGATTCAGCTCCGGCTCGAGCGAGTCGTACACGCGGTTGTAGCCCGCGACGAAGAGCGCGCGGTCGTCAATCTTTTCGTCGTAGCGGAAATGCGAGCGGCCGGTGGCTTCCACGAGTCCGTGAGCCATCAACGCGCCGGTCGAAACGATTCCCTTCACCACGCCGGAATCGACGAGATCGCAAAAGAGGAGCCCCATTTTTGCGACGGTCATCGCGCCGGAAAGGGTCAGGACGACGAAGCAATCCTTGTCGCGCGCCATCGCTTCGAGAACGTCGGCGGCGTCGCCGATCTGCCGCGCGGTGAACGCTGTCTGGCCCATCGCGCGAACGAGCTCGTCGATTGTGCGAATCCGCGAGAGATCGAGCGGGTAAATGGGAGTGAGATGATCGGCAATCGGATCGTGTAAAGTTCGTCCCGTCGCGCCCTTTTTCTTTGCCATTCAGCGTCCTCGCAGGTAATGTATTTCCGCTCGAAGAATTTCCGGGCGCCGCAATTGCGTGCGTGCGCGTCTCATTGATATTACAGATAAGGTTGCGGATGAAAGAGGAATTTAGGAAATTTCAGGAGAGCCTCGACAAATCATGACCCGATACACTCCGGTCGCGCCGCAAAATTTCGGCGGAATTCCCGAAGAGCACTCGACCTACGAAACTTCCCGCGCCGTGATTTTCCCCGTGCCGCTCGAACGCACCACGACGTACGAACACGGGACGCGCAACGGCCCGGCGGCGATCCTCGCGGCGAGCCGCAATATGGAGCTTTACGACGAAGAGCTCGAGCTCGAGCCGTACAAAGAGATCGGAATTGCGACGCTTCCCGCGATCGACACGATGGACGGGACGCTCGACGAAGTCCTGACCGAGATTTACACGGCGCAGCTCGCCATGCTCGAAGACGGAAAATTTCCGGTCGCCCTTGGCGGCGAGCACTCTCTGACGCCTCCGCTCGTCTCGGCTACCGCGAAAACGTACAAAGACCTGACTGTGCTTCAGATCGACGCACACGCGGATTTGCGCGAAGAGTACCAGGGAAACCAGAAAAGCCATGCGTGCGCCATGCGGCGCGTCGCCGAGGTGAGTCCCGCGGTGCAGGTTGGCATCCGCTCGATTTCGGAGGAAGAGGCGAAAGCGGTGCCGCATCTTCGCACGTCTATTTTCTGGGCGAAGGATATTCTCCGTGCGCCGCTGAAGGGTTGGATCGCAAATGTCCTCTCGAAACTCAGCTCTCACGTGTACCTGACGATCGATCTCGACGGCTTCGATCCCTCCATCATTCCTGCCACCGGAACTCCCGAGCCGGGCGGCCTGGATTGGCACCAGGTGACGTCGCTCGTGCGCGCCGTGGCCGATCACAAGAAAATCGTTGCGATGGACGTTGTCGAACTTCTCCCCCAGCCGGGAGACCACGCTTCCGATTTTCTCGCCGCAAAACTTGTGTACAAGTGCCTGGGATACGTTTTTTGCCAGCGCTAATCCGCGGAGGCAATCCTCATGAATGAATTCGCGACGTGGTTGAGCCTATTCGACCGGCGGGACTTTTACGTGGAGATTTGGACGCCGGGATTTATTGGAACGATCCTGATCGGCTTGATCGCCGGATGGCTCGCGGGAAAGCTGGCGCGCGGCCGTGGATTTGGCTGCATCGTGGATGTGATCGTGGGACTTGTCGGCGCGGTGATCGGCCGCTGGATTTTCTTGAAGCTCGATATTGTGATTCTCGGATTCTGGGGCGCGCTCGCTGCGGCGACAGTGGGCGCAGTCGTGCTCGTGGCGTTTGTGAGGCTCTTCGCAGGTGGTGGTCACGACAGGTAGCGCAGGGCGCCGCTCGGTCTCGCCTCGCCGGCCGCACACTTCGTCGGGCTTCTGCCCAGCCATCTGAAACGCGGCGCGTCCCGCCGTGGGCGCGCGGGTGTGATACGATGGCCGCGCCGTAAAATCACTGAGCACACACTTGAGCAAACCTTCTCTTTGGGCTATTCCCCTGGGCGGTCTGGGCGAGTTCGGCATGAACATGCTCGCGCTCCGTTCGGGCGACGACATTATCGTCATTGACGCGGGGCTGATGTTCCCCGAGCAGGAACTGCTCGGCGTGGACATCGTGATCCCTGACACGACCTACCTGAAGCAGAACAAGCGCATGGTCCGTGCGATTGTGTTGACGCACGCGCACGAAGACCACATCGGCGCAATTCCCTTCATCCTCGGCGACCTGAACGTGCCCGTTTACGGCACGAAATTCACACTCGCAATCGTGCGAAAGAAACTCGAAGAGCACGGATTGCTCGACTCCGCGAAGCTGAATGAAGTGGCGGCGGGAGAAACGACCACGCTCGGCCCCTTCCAGATTGAATACCTCCACGTGACGCACAGCACGATTGATTGCGTGGCTCTTGCGGTGCGCACACCCGTGGGCGTCATCATCCACACGGGCGACTACAAAATCGACCCGACGCCGGTGGACGAGAAACCATTCGATTTGCATGCGTTCGCGCGCTACGGCACCGAAGGCGTGCTCGCGCTTTTCAGCGACAGCACAAACGTCGAGCGGCCGGGGTTCACGCCTTCCGAGCGCGCCGTGTGGGTGCGGCTCGAGGAATTATTCCGCGCTGCTCCTGCGAAAGTAGTGGTGTCGTGTTTTTCGAGCTCGATCCACCGCATTCAGCAAGTCATCGACATCGCGCGCGTCGTCGGGCGAAAAGTCGGCTTCGTTGGACGCAGCATGGTGGACAACATTGAGATCGCGCACGGCCTCGGCAAACTGCGCATTCCGGATGGAAGCGTCGTGCGGCCGCAGGACATTCGCAGCTACGACCCGCAGCGTCTCGTCGTGCTGGCAAGCGGGACGCAGGCAGAGCCGCTTTCCGCAATGTCGCGAATTGCAGTGGACAATCATCGCCTCCTCAGCATCGCGGAGACGGATACCGTCATCCTTTCGGCGCGCCTGATTCCCGGAAATGAAAAAGCAATTTTCCGGATGATCGACCATCTCTTCCGCCGCCGCGTCCTGGTGTATTACGAAGGCGGGCGGTCGTCGCCGATTCACGTGTCGGGACATGCGAGCCAGGAAGAAATGAAGATTCTCCTCCAGCTCGTGAAGCCGAAATATTTCATTCCTCTGCACGGAGAATACCGCCAACTGTTCCGCCACGCGGCACTCGCCGAGCAAGTGGGCGCAGTCGGCGGAGAAATCTTCCTGATCGAAAGCGGGCAGCCCATTGAATTCACCGCCGATGGAGGCGCGCGGCGGCGGGAGCCGGTGACGGCCGGGCGCGTCTGCGTCGATTCCGGGTCGCTCGAGGAGATCGAGGAGGTAGTGATCCGCGACCGCCGGCATCTGGCGGAAGACGGCGTCGTGGTGCCGATCATCGCGATTGATAAGCACACGGGGTTGATGGAGACGCCGCCCGAAATCGTGACGCGAGGGTTCCTGCCGTCGGATGACGGGCAGGAGATTATCGCGAAAGCGCGCGAGGTAATCCTGCGAACGGTGGAGCAATCGAGCCCCGAAGAAAAAATGGACTGGAGTGTAATCAAGGAAAAGATTCGCGCGGATTTGAAGCGTTACCTCAACAAGCAAACATCGAAGCGGCCGCTGATCCTGCCGGTGATTCTGGAAGTGTAGTATTTCGCCCGGCAAGAAAAATGGGTTAAGTCTCGAACGATGCCCTCCCCGGCAATCAATTTGCGAACGTACACACCAGCCGATTTTGAAGCGCTCTACAAGATTGACCAGTCATGTTACGAACCGGAAATTGCCTACTCGAAGCGCGAGCTGCGGAATTACCTGCGCTTTCCCGGCGCGGAATGCGTCGTGGCGGAAGAAGCGGAGAAAATCGTCGGTTTCATTCTAACGGCCCACGCCGCTGAGCGGGCTCACATCATCACGATTGACGTGGTCGAAGAATACCGGCGGCGCGGAGTCGGCACGTCGTTGTTAGCGGAATCCGAGCAGAGGCTCGCAGCGCAAGGCGTGCGCGAGGTAGCGCTCGAAACCGCAACCGACAGCGAGTCCGCGATTGCGTTCTGGCAGAAGCATGGATATCGTACCCGCGGCGTGTGGGAGGGCTATTATCCCGGCGGGCGCGATGCGTACGCGATGACAAAAATGATCGCGCCGCGTTCCCGCGCTGCACGCTCGAGCGAACCAACGAAGGATTGAGGAACCCGAATGTTACTCTGGCAAGCGATTGTTCTCGCAATCGTGCAGGGGCTGACGGAATTCTTGCCCATCAGCAGCAGCGCGCACTTGATTGTGATCCCAAATCTTTTTCACTGGCCCGATCCTGGCTTGGCGTTCGACGTGGCCCTCCACGCCGGGACGCTGCTGGCTGTGCTTCTTTATTTTCTGCGCGAGTGGATTCAACTGACTCTGTGCGGCCTCGGGTTCCACTACCCGCGCCGCGCCAGCGAGCAGATGGTAATCCAAAATCAGAGAATGTTCTGGTATCTCGTTGCGGGCACCGTCCCGGGCGGCCTGGTCGGATATTTCTTCGAGCATCGAATAGAGGAAAGCCTGCGCAGCCCTGTCCCGATTGCTTGCGCCACGATTCTGATCGCGCTCGTGATGTGGTATGCGGAGTATGTGGCCCGCTTGGACCGCCACCTCCAGCAGGTTTCGCTCGGCGATTCTCTTGCGATTGGGACGGCCCAGGCGCTGGCGCTGTTTCCGGGCGTTTCGCGCTCCGGTATTACCATCACCGCCGGGCTATTCCGCGGCATGACACGCGAAGCAGCCGCCCGGTTTTCATTCTTGCTGTCAACGCCCCTGATCGCCGGAGCCGCGGCGAAAGAACTGCCGAAGCTCATCCACATGCACAAGGCCGGCTCGCTTGACATGCCGCTCTCGCACCTGGCAATCAGCGTCGCTGTCTCGGCAATTGTGGGCTACCTCGTGATCGCTTTCTTCTTGCAGTATTTACAGACACGAACACTCAAGATCTTTATTTACTACCGAATCCTCTTTGGTATAGTCGTCCTGTTGCTCGCGTTCCTCCCATTGGGCTCCGCGCGATAGCGCCCGCGCGACCCAGCTTCACGCGGGAGCCTTCCCCATTCAGCCCTAGGAGATACTTGTGCGCATCCTGACTCCGACCGAGAACAAACGTTTTAATGAGCTGATCGGCTTTGTCGGCCTGAGCATGGCCGTCCTGCTCGCTCTCAGCCTGCTTTCCTATTCGCCGCACGACGCTTCGTTCAACGTGTCCGCTGCGCCTCCCGGGTCCGGCCCGGCCCGCAACTGGATTGGCCCCGTCGGCGCGCACATGGCGGACCTCTTCTTCCAGCTCTGCGGCTTCGCGGCGTTTCTCTTCCCCGTTGGGATGTTTATGGTGGCGATGCGCTGGTTTCGCAGCCAGGTGATGGAATCGCCCGTTGCGAAGATGATCGGAGCGGGGCTTTTGCTCGCTTCGCTTTCCGCCGAGCTGACCATGGTGCGCATGCCGGAAGTTCGCGGCGCGCTTCCGCCCGGCGGATTGCTCGGAACCGTGTTGGCGCAGGGATTGCGCGCGGCGTTCAATCCGGTCGGCGCAAATCTGGTTTCGGTCGCTTGTCTGCTCGCCGCGCTCTTCCTCACGACGAGTTTCTCTTTCAGCTCGACAGTCAATTGGATGAAGAAGCCGATGTCGTCCGAGGGCGTATTCGGGCGGGTAATGCTTCGAGTAAACGAATGGCGCGAAGAGCGTGAAGCGGAGCGCCTGCGGAAAAAAGTTGAAAAAATAAAAATCGCGGGCCGTCCACCTGTCGCGGAGCAAAGGATTTCGATGCGCGAGGCTGCGGTGGATGAAGACGAGGAAATCGAAGAGTACGACGCGCTCGATTCGCGGAAGGGCCCGGCCGTGATCCAGTTCCACGAACACGAATCTTCCACCGGCGGTAGCAGAAAGGGCTTGTCCGAACCGAAAATATCCCGTGGGAAAACGAACTACCGGCTGCCTTCGCCCGGACTTTTGCAATTGTCCGAGCGCGGCGAAAAAATGGATGAGAGCGAACTGAAGGATTGCGCGCGCGCGATCGAGCAGAAGTGCTCCGAATTTGAAGTCGCGGGCCACATCACGCAGATCAATCCGGGCCCGGTCGTCACCACCTTCGAATTCAAGCCCGAGGCCGGAATCAAGTACAGCCGGATTACGGCGCTCGGCGAAGACCTGTGCCTGGCGTTGCGCGCGGAATCGATTTTAATCGAGCGCATCCCGGGGAAATCGACCGTCGGCGTCGAAGTGCCGAATTCACACCGCGAAATGATTGCTCTCCGCGATGTGATCGAATCGCCCGAGTTTGGACATTCGCCGTCGAAGCTCACTCTGCCATTCGGCAAAGACCTGATCGGAAGAATTCGCGCAACGGACCTGACGCAGATGCCGCACCTTCTGATTGCGGGCGCTACAGGAACGGGCAAGAGCGTTTTCATCAATTCCCTGCTCATGGGCATGTTGTACAAAGCGACGCCGGAAGAATTGAAACTGGTACTCGTCGATCCGAAGCAGCTCGAGCTGGGACTTTATTCCGACATCCCGCACCTGTTCACTCCGGTCGTAACCGATCCGAAAGTCGCGTCGAACGTGCTGCGAAACGCGACGCGCGAAATGGAGCGCAGGCTGAAGTTGCTTGCCCAGCGCGGCGTGCGCAATATCGAGCAGTACAACCGCACTTTCGAGAAAGGGCAATCGCTCTCGCTCTTCGAAAATGTGGAGGAAGAAGAGCATCGGCCGCTTCCCTATATCGTCATCGTGATCGACGAATTGGCCGACCTGATGATGGTGGACACGAACGGAGTCGAAGAATCGATCACGCGCCTCGCGCAAATGGCGCGCGCCGTGGGAATTCATTTGATCCTCGCGACGCAGCGGCCTTCGGTGGACGTCATCACGGGATTGATCAAGGCGAATTTCCCCGCGCGCATTTCGTTTCGCGTGGCAAGCAAAGTGGACTCGCGCACGATTCTCGACGCGAATGGCTCCGAATCGCTTCTCGGCAAGGGCGACATGTTGTATCTCCCCGCCGGGTCGTCTCGGCTGCATCGCATTCACGGGCCGTACGTGCACGAATCGGAAGTCACCGCGGTTTGCAATTTCTGGCGCGACCAGGCCAAGGCGATTTACAACGAAGAGCTGCTCAAACCGCCCAAGGACGAAAATTCTGCGCCCGGGGGCACTTCGGAAGGCGGTGAGGATGTGGACGACGACCTCTACCAGGACGCGGTGCGCGTCGTGTGCGAGATGGGACGTGCTTCCACTTCAACGCTTCAGCGGCGCCTGCGCATCGGCTATGGCCGCGCCGCGCGGCTGATTGATTTGATGGAGAAGGATGGGATTGTCGGCCCGCCGGACGGCGCAAAGCCGCGCGAAGTCCTAAAGTCAAAAGACTGGATGCGCGACTTCGACCAGTCCATGAAATGACGACGACTACAGGCGACGCCCCGCTGCGTAATGCTAAAAATTTGGACTTGTGGCGGAGCCTCACGACATTCTGCAGGCCGCGGACGGCTTGAGGCAATTTAGCAGGACTCGCTTTTCCCTTCCCTGTCTCGCCTCTTTTCCGTAAAATCCCACGTTGTGCCTGTGCCGAGGTAGCTCACCGGTAGAGCGCGGCCCTGAAAAGGCCGGCGTAGGCAGTCCGATTCTGCCCCTCGGCACCATCCCCCTCACGTGCTAGAATTCTCGCCCGAGTCTCGTTGGAGGCTCGTCTTGCCAAAGACAAAGTGCAGCAACTGCGGTGCGCCGTTGAAGCCCGGTGCACCGGAGTGCTCCTGGTGTCACAGCGCGGTTGAACTTGACCCTCTGCCGCTTGCCGCGCTGCCTCCGTCTTCGGTCGATCCGGAATCCGATTCACCTCCTCCCGCCCCCTTGCCAGCGGGATGGGTTCGCACCGTTGACTCCTGGGCGGGTTACTCAGTGGCACATCCGTCGCAGTGGACCGCTCGATGTGAAGGCGGCGTTATCTCAGTCAGCCAGGATCGAAGCGGGACGGTTCAGGCCTTCGTCTGGCCAATTCAACTTCGACCGCCTCTGCACGCCCAACAGGTAGCCCAACAATTCGTTGCATGGGCCAGAGTGCAAAATCAGAAATTCGAAGCGTGGCTCGTACTGACTTCGCAGCCATTCCCCCGTCACGTGATAATGCGCACTTGCAGCGAAGTTGCCGGCCAACGCGTCGAGGGCACCGTGACAATCACGGTCGGGGGCAGCTGCGCGCTCGTGAGCGGATTCTACGCTCCCCTCGGTTCGTCAGGCGCCGCCGGGACGATTCGCGAGGCGCAGACGCTCATGAACGTCGTCGGAAGTTTTCAGGTTGAGCTGCCGATTCCGCGCCAGCGTTTTCGCGAGCCTGGTGAAGGTTCATTTGACGCCATGGTGCCAATCGGCTGACAGGCCACAGGACGAACCGGCCGCGGCACCTGGAGCGGCCTGGTTACGTGCGAATACTCTGTCAAGAAGGACGGCGCGGGTTTAACTCAGGTGGTCGTCCCAGGCGACCTTTGGCGCCATGCCGACGGCCCCATGATGGGCTTGTTCGCACTTGGGCTGATGGGAATGCAGCCGTTCGCCACAGCCGCGAAATACGGTCCAGAGCTGGTTGCTCGCCGATTCAAGGACCAGACGCACCAGCACATTGTAGACATCATCGATTGCCCGCAGGTTTTTGCACGTTTCTACTCCGACATGGCAAGCATCGGTTTGGCGCCGGAATCGGCCGAAATTTCTGCGGCATGCGTTGTCAGTCAGCATCTTGTTGGCGCCACACGTATCCGGCAAAAATCTTTTGTCGCCACGGCACGTCCAAGCGGCGCTGCCCGCTGGACCAGTGGTTTTTCAGGCTCGTGGATCGCAGAGTTGTTAGCCTACTATCACGCCCCGGAATCCGAATTCGATGCTGTCGAGCCGATTCTTGCCGGTGTGGCCGATTATTTCCAGGTCAATAATGACTGGGTGCAACGCGAGCGTGCCGCCGCAATGCAAATGGCGATGATTCTCGGCGCCATGCTTCAACAACAGGCTCAGGCGCAGTCCCAACAAATGCAGCACCAGATGGCCCAGCGCCGTGCCGACATCACACACACGCTGCACCAGACCACCGACTCAATCATGAGCGGCTGGGAGGAGCGGAACAAGGTTCACGACCATATCAGTCATCAGTGGTCCAACGTCACTCTTGGTCGCACCGATGTCGTCGATTCCAGTTACGGTACGGTTTACAGCCTCCCCAATGACTACGACCTATATTGGCGCACCAACTCGGGCACGCTGATCGGCGGCACCTGGTGCACGCAGCCCGATCCTTCTTGGCACAAACTCGACCCTATCAAGCTCTGAAAATCCTCAAGTAATCTTCTGGTGACCGCGCCGGCAACGAATGAGCTTGACGCTGGACCGCCTGATCGCGATCGTTGACCTATCTCGGCAAATCCTTCGAGCGGTTCACGATCACTTCGTCGTCGGCCTTCAACTACTGGTTGACCAGGTACCCAGAGATATCGAAGACACAAGAATCAAATGAATCTGTTTGAAAAGCGGCGGAAAACATTTGCATATTGATGTCGATACCGCCTGAAACGTAGGTCTTTGTGCTTTCACTGAAACTTGAAATGCTGTTCTGGACCGGGAAAAAGGCAGGCGGACCGGGAACAAAGAATATGGACTGATTTGAGCCGGTTGTAAGTCGAGCCTCGCGTAGTCCCACTCCATTGTCCAAAATACACCGCCCCGATGCATGTTCCACGACAGCAATCTTTCCGGTGGGCACCGTGTAAATTGGATCGACCAAGCAGAAGTCATTATGGTTATTGTCGGTGCCGAAGAATCCACAAGATCCATTCGCATCAAATGAATTCAGTGCTTCAGCAGACACTGTCGGCACGGGATTCGCTGAAGTGTTCACAACCTGCACGAGCGCGGCCACGACGCCGCGAGTCGCTTTGGGCACGAGAGCCGCAATCAGTAAGGCTGCAAGAAAAATGCTGCCGAAAGTAGTTACGACTTTTCGAATGATATTCATACTGTTTCTCCCTGCGAATTGAAATTGGACCTGCCCAGCTTGAATTGGGCTTTACTTGGCCGATAAGATCGCAAATAGACGCACAGTAGTCAACGCGAAACCGCTCTCAAAGATAAGTCGTTTTCGGACAAATAATATCATGCGTACTACGATATCCCGGGTTCCGCAGGACTGAAGTACTGGACGTACCATGAATTTCGCTAGCACCGCGTAGGCGCACTTGACCATTGCTGGCGGCGACTTGCAAATCCACAATGGCTCTCCTGAAACGGGACCTATCGGATATTTGGAGGAGAAAGATGCGCCACCGAGAAAAAGGCTTTTCGCTGATCGAACTCATGATTGTGGTTGGGATTATCCTGGTCCTTGTTGCGATCGCCGTACCGAACATCCTGGCGGCGCGAAGGGCCGCCAATGAGGCTTGTGCCGTGAGCGCCATGCGCTTGATCAATACGTCTGCGGCCAACTACTGGACTTCTTACGGCAACGGCTTCCCCCCAACCCTCGCCGCCATGGGAACTGCTGCCGCGGGAGACACTGTCCCGACCTGCGACGAAGCTCTCATGATGGATGAAGTCCTGACGACCGGCACGAAGAGCGGCTACACGTTCGCCTACACCGTGGGAACCGTGAACGCAATCCCTGTTCAGGGTTGTGCGAACCCCGGCGGCGGCACTTACACCCTCGTCGCTACGCCGCAGCAAGTGGGCGGGACCGGGCAACGAATGTTCTACACGGACCAGACTGGCGTGATCCGTTACGATGTTTCAGGCGCCGGTGCAGGTCCAAACAGCCAACCGATGGAGTAAGTCACTTTCGATCGCCCGCGCGCAATTCACAAGCGCCCCCTCCACTCAGGCCGTCCCTCCCATGTTTCAGCCTCTGAAAATTACCTATATCAAATCGTGGCCTTCGCACCCTTATGGAGTGTCATTGAGTTTAACTTCTGGGAGGCGCGTCATGAAGACAGGGATCACGCTCGCGGGCTTGGTGTTGCTGGCGGCAGTTACAACGCCGGCAAAGGACTCTGCAGACTACGACAAGGGGCAACTGCTCTCGATGGACTCGAAGGCTTGCGGGAGCGCGCAAAACGGCAGCAAGACCCTCGCAGGCGAGCTCCTGGGCACGGACGGGGAGCACAGGAAGACGCACGAGCTGCTCTGCCAGGAATACGTCCTGCAGGGCGATCGGATTGTTTACCGCATTCGCCCGAAGGACGACAAGCATCCGGTCCTGCTTCCTGTTGGTGAATCGGTCCAGTTCCGCATTCACAAGGACAAAATGCATCTACGCAACCCGGAGGGAGACAAAAAGGAGCGGGAGTATCTGGTTATCTCGATGCAACCGCGGCAGGACGTGAAGGATCTTCGAGCGAGCAAGTAGTCTGGAAATCGCGCAAAAACAAATCAAGCCCAAGCGGACGCTTGGGCCTGAGGCTCGGCGGTTTCACCGATCGATTCCCTGCTTTATGCAGCGGCCTGATTCAAACGCCCCGCCACAAGGTTAGTTGTTCGGGTCGCGCAGCAATCGCCCGCGCATAGGGATGACGGGCAGCTTGATTACGGCCGTTGGCGCCTGCTTCAAGTTGAAAACGGCGTCGTGCCCGGAATCACCTGCGACGCAATAGCCGCCGCTCTGATAAACACCGTAGGTGATGTAGAGCGATGACTCATTGGGTTGATCGTTTGGCAGTTGTTTGTAGTTCTCATCCGTATTGCTTGCGATGAAGGCGACAACCGCTCCTTGCGAGTTCGTCGCATAGAACTCCACCAGTCCGCCGGAAACAAAACTCTGGGTGTGATCGATCGTCAGACCGTTGAAGCAGGAATTCCCTGGGCCATTGATCGTGCCCGAGGCTGAAAAGTCGCTCGCTTCCTTCAAGTTCACGGTCACGTTCTTCACCTGCGTATTGTTCACGTCCGACGTAAATTCGCCCACATACGAGTTGTTGGTGAGCTGACTGTACTGATACGCCGTGAAAGTCCCGTTGTTAATGCCGCATGCACCGGGGCTCGAAGTCCAGGTGCCGCTGATCTTGCTCAAATCTTTCGAATTGTAATTGCCGGAAAACGTGTAGGTATACCCGTTGTCCACCGTGGCAACGAATTGAATTTTTCCGTTCCCGCTGGCGCCATCGGGATTGATCGCAGCAGTGATCGACGCAGTTCCATCGGCTGAGCAAGAAGAACTTGTGAATGTGTAGCCGGGGACCTCTGTCAGCGTGGAACCGTTCTGTGTAAAGTCCGCCGTAAATTCGATAGGGCCAAGGTAGTATCCCGAGCCCGTATTGTAAGTATCGCCGCTCGCGTCCGTTGAGAGTATGTCCCAGCGTCCCGCAAGTTGAGGAGTCTTCGCAGTAGCTGCTGGAGTGGATATCATTGCGCCTTCGACGCGGTGAAAAGCCTTCACCGGCTGCTGCGCACGCATTGCAATTGGCATCACCAGCGACGCGGCGATTATGAAAGCGACTTGGCCCAATTTCGTCTTCAATTGAATTCCTTTTCTGTTCCCTTTCGGGTCATTTATGAGGCTTCTATTTTGTTGCGCCTGAGCTTCGTGAGTGCTCTGGTGTTTCATCACGGTACAATCTTCCCTTACATTCTTGAAAGGGGTAATGGTACACAGGTCGGGATTGCACTCTCGCTGGTACTATCGTTTCTCCGGGGCTTTCGTTTGGCTCAAAAATAGTACTCGTTCAATTTAATTGCCAAACCTGAAGCTTCTATCTACTTGATACAAGAGGGGTTACAAGAATTCGCCAGGACAAACCTCAGAGTTAAACTCGCTGGCGCTTACGAGATAAGATCTGCCCTGGGTCTCTCGTGCACTGAGCATCGACGTGCCTAGGACGATTTGAGGAATCAAAAAGTGGTGCAAATTGCACCTTCCTCAGCGAGCGCCGCGGGTCCCCTCCACGGTGATCTCCGCCCGACTTTAATCAACTGCTTCGCCCTGTCCCGCCGGGCAGGTGTGAATTAGGCATACGATTCGCAATTCCCGGTTGCCCGATCTCGCCGTGCGCGCCTACATTGAGTGTACGGCGGTTCGTCAGAGTCAAACCCATTCTTGGGGTCAAAGGCGGGAGGAAATATGTGGAACAAGCAATCGCAAAATGAAGTGCCGAGCTATTCACCGGCGCCTTCATCGGCTAATCAACCTTCGAGCTTCAACTCCAGCGTGCCTTCGCGCTCAAATGCACCCTCGGCGCGGAATCTCGCATGCCTGGGACCGAGTCTCGAGGTCAAAGGGCGAATCAGCGGCGAGGAAGATCTGCAAATTGACGGCAAAGTCGAAGGCCCGATTTCGCTGCAAGGCCAGAAGTTGACGGTCGGTCGCACCGGCCAGTTGGCTTCGGAAGTCATCGCCCGCGAAGTCGTAGTGTACGGGAAGGTCACCGGAAATCTTCGCGCCCGCGATCGCGTGGAGATCAAGAAGGATGGCTCCGTGGTCGGCGACATCACCACGGCGCGAATCAGCATCGAAGACGGCGCGTATTTCAAGGGCCGGATCGAGATCGACAAGCCGAAGGCGTCGGAATCGGCCGAACTCGAACCCGTAGGCGCCTCAGTCGCGTCAGACGCAAATTAAGCGATCGCGCGATTCGGCCGGGATAAGAGTCTGCCGTGATTCGTCTGCGAGATTTGTCGCCGCACCGCTCAGGCTGCAGGGGTCGGCGCACTCGCGGGAGGAACGGCGGGCGAGAGATATCTCGGCCGAGTCGCCAGCGATTGCAATTCCTGCCGATGTAGAAATGCAAACACGAAGGTAATCGCCGCCTGACAAAGTAGTGCAATGATCCAGGACCCCGACGCTTGCTCCCAGTTGGCCGAAGTCATCAGCAGAACACGATTGGGACTGAAGATCGCTTGGAACGCCAGTTCCCCTCCTCGCGGCATCATCGGTCCCCGGATGAATAGAACCCACATCGAGATGTAATAGACGGTCAGGTACAGAAATCCCTTGAGAACAGGCCGCCGGCCGGGCCGAACATCCATCCATTGCAGGAAGACCATGTCGCGCGACAACCAGAATCCAAGAAACGCCAGGTGAAAGAAAAATAGCGAAAAATCAATGCCGGCTCCCTGCGACCCAAATCGGTTAGTGACCGTCATCAGCGGAAGAAACCCCGTCACAAACACTCCCAGCAGCAGAATCGGCGTCGGCCAAAATGCCTCGATCCAGCTCAGCCCCTGCTCGCCCAACTCGCGAAGACGCCGGCGGGAGCGGTTGCGGTTCCGCAACAGCGTTAGCCCGAGCGCAAAGAAAATCGAGCGATTCACCCAGATCGAACCAAACTGGGTTACTTCCGGCGAGATGCCGGTTCCCGGAATAAAGCCAAGCATGAGGAAATTCAAGTAGACAGCGAAAACCAGCGCCTGGACCGGCGTATAGAGCTCGTACGACGACGGGTCGCGCTTGATATTGCGCACCAGCGCCAGAAGGAACCAGGCCAGTAACGACGCATACACAAACGCGATAAACCGGGTGAAGGAAACACGAACCCCGTAAAACGCGAAATTGCGCGCTGCCGCGCCTCCCAGTTGTGTCCCCTTGTAATAGAAAATCAGCGTGAACCACGGAATGACCGCCAAACCCCCGAAGAAGAGAAACCCGAGGACGGAAATGGTCGAAAGACTCTTCGCGAGCAACATGGAAATCATGAGCGAAAAGGCATAGAACGCGAGAGAGCCCAACAAGAGAAGGATGTAGGATTCGAACAGGTCCCCGAAGTCCATCTTGGAGCTCGGTAAGCCCATCAGTGCTGCGGGAACGAAGCATAGAACAATAAAATAGGCCATCGACGGCGCGCCAAGCAGTTTTCCGACAGCCAGTTCGAGCGGCGTCATCCGCGTCACGCGCTGATAATCAAAGGTATTCAACTCCTTTTCGCGGCCGATCGCCTGCAGGCACGCAATCCCGCCCCCGAAATACATGACCAGTGACTGGATGACGAGCACGATGTTGCAATAATAAGGGCCTATGCCGAGCGTAGCCGACGAGCCGTACATCGTCGAGATGGACGGCAAAATCACGACGCAAATGATGGCGATAATGATCACCGCGATCCCCATGCGCTTCGTCCGCAGGTTGATCCGCAGATTCCGAATCAGCTCGGCGTTCCCGATTGTCAATGCGTCGAGAGAGATCACATCACCTCTCCCTTCGTGAGTCGTGAATACACTTGTTCGAGGGATTGCGTGATCACCTCGACGCCGAATATGGGTGCGCCGTTCGAGATCAGCGCCTTCGTCAATTCCGCCATTTGCGCATCCGTCCCGGAAAAGGTGAATTGCACTGAGGATGCTTCTTCCGCGATATTCGAAATAAGTGGATGCTGCCCCAGCCATTCACGCAGATTGAATCCCGGTGTCGCGAGCTTGATCCGCACTCGCCGGCCTGCAGCCGCCCCGGGAGCCGCCGGGGCTGAGCCTTCCTGAAGAATTTTTTCGAGCGTGCCGGATTTCACGAGCCGCCCTTTCTCGAGGATGGCGATCGAAGTGCAAACTTCCTGCAAATCTCCCAGCAGATGAGAGGTAATCAAGATTGTCTTTCCCGCTTTGTTTAATTCCTTCAGCAGTCGCTTGAAATCGATCCGCGCCTGCGGGTCGAGCCCGGCGGTCGGCTCATCCAGAATCAGAAGCGGCGGATCGTGAATGATGGCCCGCGCAATCCCCAGGCGCTGTTTCATGCCGCGAGAGAGTCCCTCGATGAATGCATCGCGCTTTCCGGTGAGTCCGAGTTGAAGCAGGAGGTACTCGGTGCGGCCTGGAATCGAGTCCGGCGGCAATTTGTAAGCGCCGCCGAAATACTCCAGGTATTCCCACACCCTGAGGTCGTCGTAGAGCGCGAAGAAGTCCGCGAGATACCCGATATATTTCTGCGCGTCTTCCGGGCGCTTTTCCACGTCCACGTTGTTCACGAGGACGCGCCCGCTGGTCGGGAGCAGCAAGCCGCAAATCATCTTGAGCGTGGTTGTCTTCCCCGCTCCGTTTGGCCCCACCAGCCCGTAAATTTCGCCATTCGGAATCTCGAGCGTCAGGCGGTCCGCCGCGACCACCGGCCCTTGCGCGCCCGTCTGGCCTGCCATGTCGTATTCCTTCGATAAATTTTCAATGCGAATCATTGCGGTTAAATCGATTGTCTGTGGGCGACTGCGGAGCGTCAATTGACTCTTAGGAATTAGTGTCGCGAAAGTAAAATCTCAGGCCCCGCGCAGCGTTCGCGGGCAATCGTCCGGGCTATTCCGGAATGCGCAGGCGGTGGACGAGTTCGGCGTATCGAGGGTCGGAGCGCAAAGGGTCCATGTACGGCTGCGTCGTCAGGTAGGTCAGAAAGAAGTCGCGGTGGCGGTATGCTTCTTCGAGCCAGGCGAATGCGTGATCCTTTTCGCCAAGCGCGGCATATACCCCCGCAATGAAAAACCACTCCGGATCGCCTTCTGCACTCCGATTCTCCACATCCTTCAAGATCGCTCTTGCCCGTGCCGGTTGCCCGGCGGTTGCGAAGGCGTGTGCGGCCCCCACGCCGGCATGGCCGCCGCTCATCTGCGTCACGTTTTCGAATTCGGCGAGGGACTCGGGATACTTGCGGAGTTGCTCGTACGACATCGCGAGGTGGATACGGACATATAGCCGATTCGGGTCGCGGTCGAGCGTTTTCTTAAATTGCGCGATGGCTTCATCGTAGCGGCGTGCGTTGAACAGGACGCGGCCCACATTTCCTTCAATCACCAAAGAGAGGGGGTCGAGTTCTTCCGCGTGCGTGATTGCGCGAAGGGCTTCATCATGCCGCCCGGCATTGGATAAGTATTCGGAATATCGCAGGTACGCGAGGGCGTAGCCCGGATTCAACTCAATCGCGCGCTTATATTCGGCCTCCGCTGCCGCCCAGTCCCATTCGAAGTGATGCTTTTCGAGACCGAGCGCCGCATGCGCCTCGGCGGACGTCGGATCGAGTTCAAGCGCACGCGTGGCAGCCGCCTTCGCGCGCGGAAAGACTTCTTTAGGCGGCGCGACCATGTAGTTTCCCTGCATGCTGTAGGAATCTGCGAGGCCCGCATACGCGGCGGCGTAGAGCGGATCGGCTTCGATCGCCTGTTGGAAATACGGGATGCTCTTGTTGATTGCGTCCTGGGATTGCTTGCTGAGTTCATTGCGACCGCGCAGGTAGGCCTCGTAAGCCGCGGGCTTCACCGGATGGTGCGCCGCAAACAACTCGTGCTCTTCCGGGCTCAGATTCGCTTTCACCTGCGAAGCGATGTCGAGCGAAATGGAATCCTCCACATCGAGCAAATCGCCGATTTCGCGTTCATAGCTTTGCGCCCAGAGATGGACGTCGCGACGCGCATCAATCAATTGCGTCGTAATGCGCACTTTGTTTCCCGAGCGCACCACCGACCCCTCGACCACTGCATCCACATTCAACTCCCTCGCGATTTCCGGAACCGGCTTGTGCGTCTTGCGGTATTGCATCATGGACGTGCGCGAGATCACGCGCAGCGAGCGGATTCTGGCGAGGCTCGTCGTCAGCTCGTCCGTCATGCCGTCGGCGAAATCATCCTGCGCCGGATCTCCGGACAGGTTTTCGAGCGGCAGCACGCCGACTGATTGAATTCGCACCGCGTTGCTGCGGCCGAACACGCGGTCGCGCACGCCGCTCGGAACCAGCCACACAAGAATCACCACAGCAACTCCCAAAGCGAGACCGGCAGCTGTTCCAAGTCGCGCGCGCGTGCCGAAGAGCTCTGGGTGCGGTTCCATGTGGGACCACGATTCGGCGCTTTCAAGATTTCCCGCACGCGATGAATCCACTGCGCTGGCTTCAACCGGCATGAGGAACCGGTAACCGCGCCGCGGCAATGTCTCGACGAAGCGCGGTGTTTCCGCATCATCTCCCAGTGCCTGGCGCAACTTCACGACTGCCTTGTTCAGACTTCGGTCGAAATCCACGAACGTCTGGCGACCCCAGAGTTCCTCCCGAACCTGGTCCCGCGTCACGACGTCACCAGGATGTGCAATTAAGAGGAGTAGTAGGCGCAGCGGTTGATCCTGCAGGCGCACCCGGAATCCGTGCTTTCGGAGCTCGCCCGAAGTCGCGTCGAGTTCGAAAGCAGCGAAGCGAAAGACGGTCCTTGGCCGCGTGGGTGTTCCCAAGGTGACTCCAACGTTGCCATTAATTCTACCACGCACGTCGTTTGTCGCGGAGTGCCGTTTGCGTTGGGGCACTCGAGGCCGTAAGTCGCATCGATTGAATCGATTGTCTGGGAACATCCATTTCGCAACCGAGTGCATTGACTAATTCGTGAGTCGCCACCAAAGTCCGAACATCGCGAGCAAGCGCAGGAGAACTCCTGCCTCGTCCTCGCAGGTCTGGGGAGATTCGAGAGGTGAACAAATGAAATCACAGCTCTTAGCGTTTGCCGCGCCGTTGATCTTAATGTCAGCACAAACCGCGCGTGCCGATTCGCAATCATTCACGGGAACACTCGCCAGTTCAACGTCAACGTATGAGGCTACTTATGTGGTTACTGGCACTGGCGATCAGACCATCACGATTCAGACTTGGGGATTCGGCGGCGGAACAAACGCCAACGGAGCGTTGATTGCTCCCGGTGGTTTCGACCCATTCTTTGCCGTTTTCTCGGGAATCGGTGACGGCGCAGCTATCGTGACCGACGGAATGGGCAACCCTTTTGGAACATCCGACGTGCTCTCGAATTTCGCGGGCTTCGCGGGGTGCCCTCCGGCAGGAACGCAAAATATTAACGGCGATAACTTGTGCGACGATATCACGATGGTTCTTTCGCTTGCGCCGGGAACGTACACGCTCGTCTTGAGCGATGCCGACTACATCGCGAATGCTGTATTCGACAACGGAACCCTTGGTGAAGGTTTCACAGATTTCACCGGCGGCGTCTTCCAGACTTGCAACGGAATCGATCTCGGTGGAAATCCCGTGTGCGCAAACGATTCTGTGAACTGGGCATTCGACATCACGTCGACGAGTCAGGTAGCGACACCGGAGCCCGGAACTCTGCTCCTGCTCGCAACGGGTTTCGTTGGTCTCGGTTTGCGCAAGCGCAGCAATGGGCTCGTGCGGCCAAATTAGCGGCGCGGCGGCGAATTTCGGTTTAGCGCAGGAATCCGGGAGCAGCGATGAACGAATTCTTCGAAGGAAGGAGAACGCAAATGAAGAAATGGCTGAGCAGATTGGGGCTCGCGATTTTGGGAGTATCACTTGTGGCATTTGGCGCGTCAATCCTGGCTCCGCGCGCGGTCCACGCAGTCGTAAGCGCGCTTGTTACGGTATCAAACACCTCCGCGAATCCGGTACCGACCGTCATGTCCGGCACGCCATTTGAGGCAGCCACTTGCCGAGGTTTCGGGCCTACGCAAGGACCCATTTGTGGGGCTCAAGGGAACACTTTTATCGTGCCGTCCGTGACCGCGGAGGGGGCGCCCGTCAAGCGGCTGGTGATAGAAAATTACTCCGGCATTTGCACCGGCGAAGATACGCCGCTCATTTCGGCAATCCTCATCGGACCCTTCGTCGCGGACGCAGCGCCGAACACCGCGACTTTGATGTACCACTACTTCCCTCTCACGCTGGAAACGACAATGCCTTACAACGGCTTCACCGAACGTGATTATGCCTTTGGCGGGCCGACGCGTATTTATTTCAATCCTGGCGACACCGTGACACAGAGGGTTGAGTATTTCATTCCCTCGAATGAGGACGCATTTTGCTGGGCTCAGGTGGAGGGCACCCTCGTCACACAGTAGGACTCGGTTGGTCTGTCAGCATGAGCTACCCGGCATGGGCTGCTTCTATTTGTCGGCGGACCGGAGTTGAAAAGAGGAGCACCGCGATGAAGACTTGGCTCAGCAGATTAGGATTGGCAGTCGTCAGCGTGACACTGTTTGCTTTCAGCGCGGCGGTCATGGCGCCACGCGCGGCTCGTGCTGTGGTAAGCACCATTGTCACCGTGGCAAACACCGCGGCGAATCCCGTCCCGAACAGCGACGTGGACAATGGCGCAAGACAGCCCTTTCAGCAGCAGTTCTCGATCGGAGTGCCTGACGGATCGAATGAAGGCTTCCAGGATTCCATTACGGTTCCTGCCGGCAAACGCCTCGTCGTTGAATTTGTCTCTGGTGAGATTTTTCTCCCCACAAACCAACAGCCGCGAATCGAAATCTGCACTCTCGCAAACAGTGGCTTCACCGATCACGCGACGCATCATATCCTCGCAACCCTGCAGCAGCCGATTTCGTTTTTACCCGCAACGGGCAACGACACTTCCACCTGGGTATTCAGTCAATCAACGGAAATTTATGCCGATCCGGGGACGAGCCTCACGATGGAAGTCCTGAAGAATTCAAACTCCGGAGCGGCCTCGTTTTTTCTGACCATCAGCGGACACTTTGTAAATCTGCCCTGAAAAACGCGCAGCACGAATCGCGCCGTACAACATGCAGGCGTCAATGCAATAGGCGCTTCGGCCCGCTGACGAAGGGATTGCCGCTCTCGTAGAAGCGCAGCAGCCTGTGAGTTTCCTTGGTAATGCCTATGCGCACGCTCGCGCCGGTGGGCCCTCGGCGTCGGATCGCAGTGCCGAGCCAGAGCGGACCACGGCCGCAAAGGTCCATGCCGTCGGGCCGTTTCGTGATGTAAAACGCCGATGCCAGCCGCCCTGGCCCGCGCGCGAGGTCGTGCAATCGTTTCGTCCCGCGTCGCCGCTCCATGCGCTCGATTCCTTCGAGCGGCTCGACGGCCCGCAGCAGCACGCCCGCGCCCACGCCTTCCGATTCCGCCGAAACATTCAGCATGAAATGATTGCCATACGTGAAATAAACGTAAGCGTGTCCGCGCTCGAGAAAAAGTGACCGATTGCTCTTCGTCAGCCCGCGAAACGAATGCGCCGCAGCGTCCCCCGGAAGATACGCCTCGGTCTCTACGATCCGCCCGCTCAGCCTTCCCCGCGGCAGATCGTGCACGAGCGTTTTTCCGATGAGATAACGCGCAAGTTTTGCGGCATCTCTCGGAAGTTCGGCACGGCGAAGACGGCGAATTCCACGCGGTCGAGCCATGGCCTTCGGTTCTACCATACTTCGCGGCAAACCGATTTCCTCCGAATGCCCGGCCACGCAACTGAATCTTTCATGGTTCTATCCTTCGAGGCCCCAGCCCTGCTTACAAACAGAAGCACGCGCGAGACTTCTGCCTGAAACGTTATCCACGGCGATATGCTCGCGGACGAACCTTTCCATTATCGTGGGGACAGTGGTCAATTGAGAGGTGGTTATTTCAGAGAGTGGACCCACTCATTCGAGCCTCGAAAGCCCGCCTGACACCGATTGGGTGGGGCTTCCTTACTCTGCTTGCCGCGCTGGTTGCTGCCGTCGTTGTGGTTCTCTTGATGGATGTGTAAATTTTTGACGGGACTTCGCCGCGCCATGCTGCGCCAAAACTATGTCGTCCGACTCGGAATGAGTTGTACTGGTTTCGGAAGAAGTGGGTGGTATGAGGTCCCGCGAACTTCCAGATGGCGCGTCCGAAAATGTTTTTGTGCGCGGCGTCCCCAGGTTCGCACGAAATAATAATTCAAGACGCCTCCAATCCCCGCGCTTACGACCGGAATAATTCTTCCCGTCCATTTTTCAGCGATCTCGGCCGACATTTTCACAGCGATGCGATCGATGATTCGCGGGACAAGCCGTTCGATCGCCTGCTTCTCCACGAATTCCCTGCCGAGATCGAGGCCTGCTGCCGATGCGGCGGCGATCCACAATTCAGCCACTTCCTCCTCGTTCGAGTATTCAAAACCGTATAGCAGGCTCAACTTTTGCAACAGTCGAATCGTGATACCCGACAGAATCCCCATGTCCGGCAAAAGCGTGAACACGCCGCCGATCCCCAAGCCCATTCCTTCGAGCGCGGCAATTCTCGTGGCGCCTACGATCGCACGCTCGGCCATTGGGTCCACCACTTCCGGACCCAGCAGGAACATGTCGCTCCAGCATTGAATCGGTAGCCGGTGAGCGCGGCGGACATGGCGCAGATATTTCTCGGGGTCCACACGGACCTGCTCGTAGGCAGTCCTCAGCCCGGCAAGGACCGAAGGCTTCAATAGATCGATCGAGAGTCGCTTTTTGTGTTTTCTGGCCACGATGCCAACCTGCTTCAGCAACAGGATACATCGGAATCGGAGAAGGACGGAAGGGCACGGCTATAACCGTGCCGTAAACGACTCAGCTCTTCGGTGGTTACAACCCCGAGGCTGCGGCACTGCGAAGCAAGGACAATACCCGCGCCGGTGACCATTTGACTTGCTGCGATGCGCAGCCTAAGATTCCCGCGTTCATGCAGTTCCCCCGAGGAGGCCATCGACCGTGGATTGGCAATACGCGCAAGCGGAGCGGACGGAGGAGTTGGCCCAGGTTCATCATTTCACGATGAAGAAGCGCCAGCAGGGGCGCGATATCGATTTTCAAATCACGGTCAAGGAATTTGCCGTCGCACCGCCCGGGCAACATGCCCGCTATTTCGCGCAGGCAGACAGGCAGGTGAACCAGAAGACAGCGGCGCTGGTTCCTTCTGGATGGGGCGATTCGATTCTGAAGGCTCTCTCCGATTGCATGAGGTTGATTCGCGAGTTTCCGTACGAGGGAGAATAGCGCCATGAAACTGGTGAAGAAGCAGTTGAAGCCGGGCGTCGTGGTGCTCGAAATGACGGGCCGCGTTCACATGGGCAGCGATTGCAAGTTGGTTGACTTCGAGATCGAGCAGCACATTTTGCAAAACGAGAAGCGCGTCATTCTTGATCTCACCGCCGTGGACCACATCGACAGCGCTTTCGTCGGACAAATCGTGAAAAGCCACGCGCGATTGATGAAGTTAGGCGGGGGCCTGCGCCTCGCCGGAGTGAAAGGGATGGTCGAAGGCGTGCTGAAAATGACGCAAATCAATAAAGTCGTCGCGATCTATCCCACGGTTCACGAAGCCTCGCAGAATTTTCCCCCGGACTGATAGCCTCCAGCAGGAACGATCCTAAGCGAGAAGACGCCTCATCATTTCAGCAAGCCGGCCGCGCGCCTCGGGTCGAAGTTCGAGGAATTGAATTCCCATGCCTTCGCCGGCCTTCCGGTTGCGCACGACAGCGCGCGCACGAACTTCTCCGCTCGGAAGATCGAAGAGTAAGCGCAGTAAGGTTCCTTCTCGCGGAGGATTGGGGGTGTGAATAAAAACCCCTCCCAGTCCGACCGTCGTTACGCGAGAGACTTCACGAATGCTCCCGGTAACCCAGGCGACGGAGATTCCCTTTTCAAGCTGGCAGCGCGGATATTTCCTGTTTTCAGCAACGGCTGTTTCTGACATGGACCGCCCTTCCTGACCGAATGCGATGGTCGCAGGATGGCGAAATGCTCTGTTTTGGGCCATAGGAAGGTCTTCTTATCCGGTGCAAACCTTTGGATTCTCCATGCTAGTACCCTCGTTCTATAGGTGTTCGGGAGGCGTCATGTTTCCATTGAAATAGAACCAATGAGCATATCTCGGAGGACTCAAATGGCCACAACCGTCCACGCTCCCGCAGAGCTTGAGGCGGCACCGGCACGCACCGCCAGGAAGGACGCGCGACGCAGAAAACGCATCGTCGTCACGCTTCCCGTGCACGTGCGGCCGTTCGATTCGCGATTTGCCGAGATTGAAGACGTTGGCCATGTGCTGGATTTCACGCGCGACGGCCTCTACTTCGCCACTTCCATGCCCCACTACTTCATGGGCATGCGGCTGATCGTGACGTTTCCTTTCGGAGACAAGGTGTCGGCACATCGAAGATTTTTGGGGACGATCGTGCGCTTGGAAGACCGCACGAATGGTTTCCGTGGCGTGGCGGTTCGGTTTCTGCTCTGACGGGCGGAACGGACGATTCCGTTCGGCTTATCTCCTCGAGCTGAATCATGGCCGTCCTAACATGCCGCAGGGCGCGAAAACTCCTGTAGTGAGCGGGATTTGTGGTTTCCCTTTGGGCAAGGCAATTGGGATAGCCCTTGTAACCGCCGTGAAGCGGCGGTGACAATAGATTCAGCCGGTAAAAACTCGGCGCTAATTCAGATAGCTCGCCGCTCCGGAGCTGATGAGAAAGTGACTCCAGGCGGGCAGGCAGGAACCGACGATGCAAGACGACGGGCAAAAGAAGAATTTCCAAGGCTCGAAGTACTCGAATTCCGCCTCGGTGAAGGAATCCGAGCGACGCGGCGCAGACCGCATTCAGTTCACGGCGACGGCCGAGGTGGTTGAGCTCAGCTCGGGTGCCCGTTTCTCGACGCGAACGACCGACCTCGGTCCGGGTGGCTGCTTCGTGGACACGACGATTCCCTTTCCGGTTGGAACGAAAGTCCGGGTCAGGCTGGTTAAAGGGAAATCGAGTTTTGAGGCCGACGGCGCAGTTGTCTATTCGCAGAGCGGACTCGGGATGGGCATTTCGTTCGAAGAGCTGAATCCAGAGCGCCGGGAGGCGCTTGAATCGTGGCTGGGCAGTGTGGCCGGCGAGCGGCTCGCAGTTTCGGATGAGCACCGAGTGGTCAGGGGTTCCGGGAATACGTTGGCTCCCGATCGTGCGATGGTGATTCGACTTGTGCATTTGCTCGTGGAGAAGCGCATCCTGACGGATGCGGATGCCGCCTCCATTTTGCACGAACCCGTGCTGTAGCTTTTTGCTTCGCTCTTTTTTCGATTTCATTGGGCCCCCGGGCATTCGTTTCATTCCGGCAGACGTTGAGGAAACTGATGAAGAAGAAGAGACTCGGCGAAGTCTTGCGGGAGCGGGGTCACATCTCCCACGCCGACCTCAACAAGGCAATCGAGGATCAGCAGGGCAAGCTGATCCATCTGGGCGAACTCATGCTCGACCGCGGCGTCGTCTCGAAGGAAGATCTCGCCGCTGCCCTCACCGAAGTCACCCGCGTCCCCTACGTTGACTGCGCGAACATCGAAGTTGACCCCGAAATCCTGATGCTGCTTCCGCACGCGGTGGCGAAGCGCTGTTGCGTTCTGCCGCTTCACAGCCAGGGCACGAAACTTGTGGCGGCCATGGCCGAGCCGCAAAACCTCCAAATCATTGACGAGCTGCGATTCAGCTCCGGGATGGAAATCGTTCCGAGGCTTGCGTTCCGAACCGAGCTCGAGAAAGCCATCGAGAAATGGTATGGCGCGGCGGAGGAAGCGGAAGCCGCCGTAGCCGAAGCGATCGCGCCTGCGAACGAGGACCCGGGGATGGAGTTCATATCCTCGAGTTCGCTCCAGCGAAATATCGAAGCAATGCAGGAAATGCAAGCGGAGCTGCTCAACAAGAGCACTCCGGCCGTGCGCCTTGTGGCCTCGGCGATTTCTGCGGCAGCCACAAAGCAAGCGAGCGACATCCACATTGAGCCGCAAGCCGGCGACACCGTTATTCGCCTGCGCGTGGACGGAATGCTCCGCGACTTCCAGCGCGTTCCTCGCTCGATTCAGAATTCCGTCGTGTCGCGCATCAAAATTCTGGCGGACATGGACATCGCCGAACGCCGCGCGCCGCAGGACGGGCGATTTCTTGTAAGAATTTCCGGCAAGAGAATCGACCTGCGCGTTTCGACGCTGCCCACGCAGTACGGCGAAAAAGTCGTAATGCGCTTGCTCGAAGCCGATGCGCCGATGCAAACATTTGAGACCCTCGGCTTGGCCCCGGAGATTGCGAGTGCGCTCTCGAGCATTCTCGCTCTGCCGCAGGGAATGATCCTTGTGACCGGGCCGACCGGCTCGGGCAAAAGCACAACGCTTTATTCTTCGCTCAACATGGTCCGCAAGCCGACCGTGAATATCATCACGGTTGAGGACCCGGTGGAATATGCGGTGCCGGGATTGAACCAGGTGCAGGTGAACACGAAGGCGGGGCTGACGTTTCCCACCTGCCTGCGGTCGATCCTGCGGCAGGACCCCAACGTCATCATGGTCGGAGAAATTCGCGACCGCGAGACGGCGGAAATCGCCATCAAGGCCGCGCAAACCGGCCACCTGGTGCTCTCGACGCTGCACACGAACGACGCCGTTTCCGCTGTCACTCGTCTGCTCGACCTGGGCATTCCCGGATTCCAGATTGCAACGTCGGTGACGGGAATCATCGCGCAGCGGCTGGTGCGCCGCCTCTGTGCTTGTCATGACGAGATGCCTGCATCCGGCGAGTGGACATCGCGTCTCCGGCAGGCGGGCATTCTCGATGTCCCGCGGCGCCAGCACATTCCAACCGGATGCGACGCGTGCGATTTGACCGGGTACAAAGGGCGCATGGGAATCTACGAAATGCTCGTCCTGAACGAACCGATCCGCGACGCCGTGCGCTCGGGTGGACGCAACGATGAAGTTCGCTCGCTCGCGCGGAACAACGGAATGAAACTCATGCAGGAATACGCTCTCGAGCGCGTGTGCCGGGGTTTGACGACGCTCGAAGAAGTGACGCGCGTGGTTCCCTTCGAGCCGATACGCGCAACCTATTGCGATTCCTGCCACCATGAATTGTCCCCCGCGTTTGCGTTTTGCCCGTACTGCGGCGAAAAGAAGAACGGCGCAGAAACTCCAAAACACAAGCGCCATTCCATGGTCGAACAAGGAGCAGCCGACGAATGAGTTCGGGAGCGAATGGAAAAGGCTACGAGAGTCCCCGGCTCGCGCCGCGCTATTCCAGCTTGCGCGACCTCTCGGTGACGTACGAGGGGCACAGCGAAGACGTCGCCACTCGTCCGCCCGATATCAGCACGCGCGGGATGTTCATCAACACGAACCGGGATTTTCCCGAGGGCGCTGTCTTGAATGTCCAATTCCGGCTGGCGCTTTCTGGCGTCGCAGTCCGGTCGCGATGCGAAGTGCGCTACTGCCTCGCAGGTGTAGGAGTCGGAGTGGAATTCGTTGAAATTTCTTCCGAAGCAGTCCGGGCGATTGAAAAGGAAATCGAGCTGGCCAACGGACAGCAGGCGCGGAAAAAGAGCAAGTCCACAGCCCCAAAGTAGCTCTTCCGCACGAAATCGAACCACCCTCCTCTTCGCACTCGGAACCCCTGAAGACAGCCTCGACCTTCCCCGAATTTTGAATCGAGCCCGGCATCTATTTCCCGAACAGGGAATTATTTTCACGCGTTTGCCCCAATTGGTTTGTCACAATCTGCTCCAAGGCACATGGAGTGAGATAGTTACAGCCGATGGCTGCTGGCAGCGATCGTGCACAAGCACTTCCGGGGGTAGCCCAAATGACAGAACGACGCAAAGCTCGGAGATACGAAGTCTATCTCCCGGTGCAAGTTTGCATGTCGAGACTTAAGCAGGCCGAGTTCTCCACCGGCCAGCTCCGCGACGTTTCGCGAACCGGCATATTCTTTCACTCCGACATCTCGATCGTGCCGGGAACCGGTGTTGAACTGACTTTCGCTTTGCCAGCGGAGCGGGAACGCGGAACCTCCGTCCTTGTGCGCGCCAGCGCGAAAACGATTCGCGTGAAGCCTCTGCAGGGCGAGACTCCGGCACTGTTTGGCGTTGCCGCCGCAATCGATCGCATCGACTTCGTCCGACCCGTGGTTTCCAGCGCGGCCTAGCTCGAAGGCGACGCCTGAAACCGGCTGTCCTCTCACTCCCTCCCCCGTTACAATAGAGTCTGCGCAGGCGCTGGCAGTCTCTGATGCCCAATCAAGACGACCCGAACAAAATCGTTGAGCTGGAACGCGGACTTGTGCGCGCGCTGTGCTCGAATCCAAATGCCGCGGTCTTGTGGGAGATTGCCGCGCAGCGACTGAATAATTATGTGTGGATCGACGCCGATAGTCGCGTCGTGTTTCACGCGCTGCAAAAAAGCCGAGAGCACACGCCGGCCGCGCTGCGCGCACAATTACGGGCGCTCGTGACCCGCATGGGATTCCCCGACGTGGATTGGGATCTTTTCCTCGGGCCGTGTGAATTAAGAGAAGCGGAAGTCGGCGCGATGGTTGACGCGCTGATTTCCCAATCGGCGCGAGGCACATGAATTCACGATTTGTGCGCTGGGCGTCCATTGCCGACCTGACGCTCCTGCCGCTCTTCATTCTGTGGTTCATCTGGCAACTGCAATTCACGGCGCGATGGACGTGGGTAATCTTCATTGTGTGGCTCATCGCAAGTTTTGCAGTGCACCGCGACACGCCGAAGACGCTCGGATGGCGCGCGGACAATCTTTGGCCCGCAACGCGGCAGGCGCTGGTCGTGTTCGGCGTTCTCATGATTGGTGTCGTTACGCTCGGGTATGAACTCGGCGCGGCGCGTGAATTTCCCGCGCAGTTATTTGCGTGGCGGCGGCTCGAAAGTTATTTCGCATTTTGCCTCTTGCAGCAGGTTGCGCTCAATTCCCTGCTCCACAATCGCATGTTGACGCTCGTGCGGAACGAAAATCTCGCGGCAGGATTGACGGGAGCGATTTTCGCGGCGTGCCACTGGCCGAATCCTGTTCTCGTGCCGCTGACGTTTGTTGCCGGGTGCGCGACCGCGTGGATGTTCGGGCGGATTCGAAACATTATTCCGCTCGCAATCGGGCAAGCCGTGATCGGCTCACTCGTGTCGTGGGCGTTCCCGCTCGCATGGCATCATCATCTGCGCGTCGGCCCCGGTTTTTATTCGGCATTTCGGTAGAGATTTCCCTAGAAATTCAGGTCGCCATATTTTTGATCGGAGATTGCGCGGGCCTCTGCGGAAAGCTTTGGAAGGGTGTTGCCGTAAGGATTGTTCCACCGGCCGGGGATCGAGAGGCCACAATTCGGGCAGTGGCCGTCCTTCAGTTTGAATTTGAGAACATTGTGCCACGAGCGCTGAACCAACAGCTCTTTGCACGATGGACAGAACGTGCTCGCGGCCTCGCTGATGATGTTGCCTTCGTACACGTAGTGCAATCCGGCTTCCAGCGCGATCGCACGAGCTTTGTGCAGAGTCTCCGGCGGTGTTGACGGCTTGTCCTGCAATTTGAAGTCGGGATGAAACGCGGTGAAATGCAGCGGGACGTCCGGGCCGAGATTCTTGAGAATCCAGTCGGCGAGCTTGCGCGTTTCGACGGGATCGTCGTTGAGCGTCGGAATCATCAGGTTTGTAATTTCGAACCAGACATTCGTTTCGTTCTTCAGCCACTTCAGGGTATCGAGCACCGGCTCGAGATGCGTCAGCGTGATCTTTCCATAAAAATTCTCGGTGAAAGCTTTCAGGTCCACGTTCGCGGCGTCCACGTGGTCGTAGATGTCGTGGAAGGCGTCGTAGGTGATGTAGCCGTTCGTCACCATGACGGTGTTGAGGCCGGCTTCCTTCGCGGCGTGGCAGATGTCGATGACGTACTCGCCCCAGATGGTCGGTTCGTTGTAGGTGAACGCGATGGAGGGGCAATTGTTCTTGATCGCGAGAAGAACAACATCTTCCGGCGAAACGTGCTGCGAGTGAACCTGGTCCGAGCGCGATTTCGAGATGTCCCAGTTCTGGCAGAAGAAGCAACCCATGTTGCAGCCCGCCGTGCCCAGGGAAAAAACGCGCGTGCCGGGAAGAAAATGGCTCAGCGGCTTTTTCTCGATGGGATCAATTTGCAACGCAGCGGGCGAGGCGTACCCGAGGCTGTAGAGTTTGCCGCCTTCGTTGATACGGATATAGCAGAAGCCCGCCTGCCCTTCCCCGATGTGGCAGTGGCGCGGGCACAGGTAGCAGTGGACCTTGTTATTCGGCTCCGGCTCCCACCACCGCGCTTCGTGCAGCGTGCTCGTTTTTTGAAGAATCTTCAGGTCTTCCATTGTGCGTCACCGGCTGGAGCCATTATACGCCTCCCCGCGACGGGGAGCGGTGACGTTCGGACCCTGTTGCGATTCTTGGGAGCAGCAAAATTGATAATTGGAAACAGCCTTTCTTTTGGCGATTAGGATTTGGACTGCTTTTTGTTTTGTGTGACTTATGGCGATTTCTAATTCAGGATTTTGGCGATTAGGATTCGGGAGCTTGAGACTTGGGTGCGAGGGCCGTTCCACCGCGATCGGTGGCGCGAAAGCAGCCCTCGACAACCTCGAATTCTGTGACGGGCTGAAAGAGGGGCGGCCGTTTGTTTTGTTAGAGTTAGTGTCATTCCAGTCTGACATTGACTGACGAGCTGGATTGACTGTGAGCCTTGCTGCGGAGTGCCTCACGCTCGCGGGAGCGCGCGTTGAGGCGCGTGTGGCGTCTTCCTCCAGATTGTCGTCTTTGGCGAGCATGACACTCCCGGTGTAACAGGGGGATCATTGAGCGTCAATGATGCATTCCTGTGGAGAGTGATTCGTGCAGAAGCCGGAAATGGCAATGCTGTAG
>JBAWGF010000284.1:0-2009 GCA_049592615.1 Candidatus Acidiferrales bacterium | reverse complement strand
CGCTGCTGAGGGCCGAGGGGGCCCCATGCGGCGGGTGAAAATCGCCGCCTGCGACTGCCTCGAGTTTTGGGTGGACGCCATTTTCCGCTATCAGGCTAGCACGGAAAATTTGGGATGCAAGCGTGGGAGTCTGTGGAACCCGGGGAGCGAGGCTACCCGAGGAGTTCGACAAAGACTTCATTCGAAACGGTGAGGCGATCGGGCGCGAGGCGGAGGCGGGTACCGTCAAGCTCGACGAGCCCTTGCGCGCGCAGCGCGGCGACGCGAGCGCCCAGGCTCACGTTGTAATCGCGCTCGATTCGCGCGAGGTCGATGCCTTCGAGCTGGCGGAGACCGAGAAAAAGTTCCTCTTCGAGCGCTTGCGCGGGCGTGACGCGCTCGATCTGTTCGCGCGGTGAAATTCCCTGCTCGATCGCGGCGGCGTAACGCGCGGAGTCGTGGACGTTTGCCCAGCGCTGGGCGCCGTCGAAGGAATGCGCGCCCGCTCCGAATCCGAGGTAAGGCTCGCGGCGCCAGTATTTCAGATTGTGGCGCGAGCGGCGTCCGGGCAGGCCCCGCCCCGGCGGGCAAGCCCAATTCGAAATTTCGTAGTGCTCGTAGCCCTCAGCAGCGAGGCGGGCGCAGGCCGATTCATAGAATTCGGCCATCGCGTCGTCGGGCGGAATTTTTGCCGCGCTGTAGCGCGCGCCTCCTGCGAGCGATTCTTTGCCGAGGTGGCTGCCCTCGTCAACTTCAAGAATGTAGATGGAAATGTGTTCGGGCCGAATGCGGAGAAGCTCGGTGACGGAGTCCTCCCAGGTCGCGTGCGTCTGGTGCGCGAGGCCCGCGATGAGATCTATGCTGATGTTGTCGAACCCGACGGCGCGAAGGATGCGCGCGGCTTCGAAAATGTCGGCGCGGCGGTGCATGCGGCCGGCGGCCTGGAGTTCACGGTCGTTGAAGGATTGCGCGCCGAGACTGATGCGATTGAAGCCGGCAGCGAGCCAGGCGAGTGCCTTTTCGGATGTGATGGTCTCGGGATCGGCTTCGAGTGTGATTTCGGGATCGGCTGCGAATGCGAAATTGTGGCGGAGAGTCTCGATGATACGCGCGAGCGCGGCGGGGTCGAGGAGGCTGGGAGTGCCGCCTCCGAAATAGATGGTGTCGACGATTGGCTTTAAGGCGGTGGCTTCAGGGGCCAAAGCCCCCTCTCCGGGATTCCGATTAGCGGCGGGGTTGAAACCCCGCCCTTCCAATTCGGCGATGCCGACGATTTCGCGGCAGATCGCGGCAGCGTAAGGCTCGTAGCGGTCGCGCGAGACGACGCCCGTATGAAAATTGCAGTAGGTGCACTTTGTCTGGCAGAAAGGCACCTGGATGTATATGCCGAGAGTCATTGGAAGAAAAGTCGGAACACTGATGAACACAGATTAACACAGATGAAAAGCAAGGGCTCATCTGCGAAACGGATGAAGAGTTTTCCAAGCTCCTATGACAACGCAGCGGCGGAGGTGGCGCCGTAGAAACCGAACCAGGGTTTCGCGGCCTTCAGGCGCGCGTTCACGTTCTCGATGTTCTTAACGCCTTCGACGTTGAGCCAGTCCTCGAGACCCTTCGCGCCTTTTTTCGCGTAGACAGGGATGCCTTCTTTCCACGTAGCGCGCCCGCAGAGGACGCCCGAGAAATTCACGCCCGTCTCGGATGCAAGCTCGAGAGTCTCGCTGAAGACATCGTTGCTGACTCCGGCGGAAAGATAGATGAAGGGCTTCTTCGCGACGGCCGCAGCCTGGCGGAAATAGTCCTTGGCCTGGTCGCGCGTGTAAGCGGATTCTTCCTTGCAGGCTTTCGACCCGGCGACGTAAGCCATGTTGATGGGAACTTCGACTTTCAGGACGTCCACGCCGTACTGCGGCTTTGAAAACTCTTCCATGCTTTTCATGACGAGCGTCGGCTTCTTCCGCGCGAACTCGATCGTCTTTTCGTCTTTGCCCTCTTCGTAGGTGACGAACTCGAGGAAGAAAGGAACGTCT
>JBAWGF010000283.1:0-12124 GCA_049592615.1 Candidatus Acidiferrales bacterium | reverse complement strand
GACGGAGACCCAACGGGGAGTGGCGCGGAAATAAACAATCGACATGCAGAGCCCTCAAACCGCTGCGAAGGTCTTGGCAAGCGAAGAGCGGTATCGCACGCTCCTTGAGATCAACAACGCCATCATTACCTGCCTGACCCGTGAGACTCTGCTGCACTCGGTCTTGGAGATCCTGCGCCGCGTTGTCCCCTTAAGCGGGGCAGCCTTGGCACTTTACAATCGTAAGAACGACACTTTCCGCTACTTCGCTGTGGAGAGCAGCAAATCCTCGGATCATTTCCGAGTCGGGATGGAGTTCGATCGCAAAGATAGCATCTCGGCCTGGGTTTTCGACCAGCAGCGCGCCGTCGTACGCCGCGACCTCGAGCGGGAGCAGAAATATCCAAATGACCGCCGGGTGCTTACTGAAGGGATCTACTCCGATTGCGTCATTCCACTGATTGTCGGGGGTAAGAGTATCGGCACTCTTTGCGTTGGGAGTACGAAGCGGAACGAATATTCCGAAGCTAATCTGGAGATCTTGCAGGAAGTGGGGAATCAAGTTGCCCTAGCCGTCGCAAATATGCAGTCTTACGAAGAAATTGCTGAATTGAAGGCTAGGCTGGAAAAAGAGAACGTCTATCTCCAAGAAGAGATCCGCACAGACCACAACTTCGAAGAGATCACAGGCAACAGCCCCGCCCTGCTGGCAGTACTTCGCAAAGTCGAACAGGTCGCTCCAACAGATTCCACCGTGCTGATCTATGGCGAGACCGGCACTGGGAAGGAACTGATCGCCCGTGCAATTCATGACCGCAGTGCACGTAAGAGCCGCCCCCTGGTGAAGGTCAACTGCAGCGCTATCTCCGCTGGTCTTGTGGAGAGTGAACTGTTTGGACATGTCAAGGGAGCCTTCACCGGCGCCCTGGAACGGCACATCGGCCGTTTTGAACTTGCCGACGGCGGCACGATTTTCCTCGATGAGATCGGAGAGTTGCCTCTAGGGACACAGGTCAAGCTCCTGCGAGTTCTTCAGGAACGGGAGTTTGAACCTGTGGGCAGCAGCCGGCCCGTGCGCGTGGACGTACGGGTAATTGCCGCGACAAACCGAAACCTCCAGGAGTCTATTCGGACAGGCGAATTCCGGTCCGACTTTTTCTATCGCTTGAACGTCTTCCCGATTGATGTGCCTCCCTTGCGCGAGCGTCGTTCCGACATTCCTCAACTCGCCATGTTCTTTCTTGCGCGCTTCGCCAAGAAGCTCGGAAAGGACATACAGAGCGTGCCTCGATCGACGGTCGACCAGCTTGTTAGCTATTCGTGGCCTGGGAATGTCAGAGAACTGCAAAACGTTATCGAGCGGGCAGTAATTCTCTCGCATAATTCTGTTCTCGGACTGGAACCCAATCTTGTTCCCGTTCTGTCGCCTGCGGACTCCTCTGCCATTGGTGATACACCTTCGGACGCGGCCCAGCCTCCCAGCCTGTCGCCGCCCACACCTCCCACTCTGGAAGAGGTGGAGCGTGCTCATATTGTCGCCGTACTGAATCAAACCCAGGGCATCGTCGAGGGGCCGCGAGGGGCAGCAAGAATTTTAGGGTTGCATCCCAATACGCTTCGCCATCGATTGAGGAAATTGGGACTTAAGCGTACCGCCTACCACGAATCGTAGTTCCCACAAATCCCTGCTGTGCAAACCACCAACTATGGCGGCTTGCCTGAACGCGCGAATGGCGATCATCCGTAACTAGCTTGTCCTTCAGAAGCTTAGAAAAATGGTCTCTCCATTCCCGAATGGCACACAAACTGCAATTGTCTGCACTGGGAAGCGGAATGCTCAAGATTTCAATCATCGAGGCGATAGGTGAACCGGTTAGGTTGAAGCTCGACGGACAAGTGAGCGGCAGATGGGTCGAGTGTCTGGAAAACACTTGTGAGGCCGAGTTGAAGAAAAGCGCGCGAGTCGCCATAGACCTGAGCAGCGTTTCTTTTTTGGATCGTGATGGGATCGCATTATTGAGGAACATGGCAGATTGCGGGATCGAAATTCTGAATGCCTCGCCTTTCCTCGCCGAGCAGATCAGGAAAGCAGCGCCATGATGCGACGCAATCTTTCAGATTCAAATTCGCTACCGCCTCGATCGTAGTCACCGCCCAATCCGGAGCCATTTCACACACCACAACCGTCAAAGTCACGGTTCAGTGATGTGTCAGGAGCAATCATGCGAGGAGCGTTCGTACTTCGCATTGCAGATGGAACGCAACATTCGATTTGCAGAATCACGAGGTGAACATGCATGCAGCGAACAGCTGTGACCGAGGAAATATCGGGATTTAGCCGATGCGCGCAACCCGACATGACTGAGCAGGAAGCGATAGAGCAAGCCCAAAGCGGCGACGCCGCAGCTTTTGAATATTTGTACCGGTCACACAGCCGCCGTGTCTATCACTTGTGCCTTCGCATGGTCGGGAATACGGCCGAGGCCGAGGAGTTGACCCAGGAAGCGTTCATGCAACTGTTCCGAAAGATTCACACCTTCCGCGGCGAATCGGCTTTTTCAACATGGCTGCACCGCCTGTCCGTGAACATCGTGCTGATGCGTCTTCGCAAGAAGACGATGAAGGAAACCTCGGTTGAGAGCGGCGATGAAAACGAGAAATCAGAGCGGCCTCAAAAGGAGTTCGGTGGTCCTGACCTGGTGCTGGACGGTTTAGCAGACCGCGTATGCCTCGAGCGGGCCGTCGCGCAGCTGCCGCCGGGCTACAGAAAGGTGTTCGAACTCCATGACGTCCTCGGTTGCGAGCACAACGAGATCGCAGCGATGTTGGGCTTTTCTATCGGTAATTCTAAGTCGCAGTTGCACAAGGCCCGCTTGCGGCTGCGCAAGCTTCTGGGAAGGGGCTCGCGCAAGAACGCACGCCGTAGGAAGGCCCCAAGCATGGCTGGGTCTGTGCAGTCCTTGCGTGATTCGAATCCCGCGCGCAAAGGATGCCTTACGACACTACCTGTTCCCGCAATCGTTCACGAAGGCGAGCTGTAGCGCCATGGCCCAGCATTGTGACATCCTCTGCCCGCTCCGCAACGCCTCTGGGCGGGCGCGCGGTAGGTCAGTTTCCCGTTAACGCGATCGGGCACTAGCCGATTAAGTGGTGATAGTCCGTGCATTGCGTCTATGGGTGGGGGAAGCAAGGGATGCGCGAGCGAGGTGTCCAAATCGGAAATTCCGGTTAAAATCGCAGAAGACGCAGGATTTGCGCGGCAACCTGCCTTCCCGACACGCATCCAATCGTAGTTGAACAGGTCAACTTTTCAGAGATCGAGGTAATTAACGATGCAGAACGAAGCGACGATTGCAGCTTTCAGGGCCGGCTTGCGCGGAGAACTGATCGAACCAGGCGATCCGAGTTACGACGTGGCTCGCAAAGTATACAACGCGATGATCGACCGGCGGCCACGACTGATTGTGCGCTGTGCCGACGTGGCCGACGTCATGGCGGCGGTGAATTTCGGCCGCGAACAGAAGTTGCTGGTGGCCATCCGCGGCGGCGGGCACAACGCGGGCGGCCTGGGAATGTGCGACGAAGGGTTGGTGATCGATCTTTCGCCGATGAACTATGTTCGCGTGGACCCGAAGAAGAAAACCGTGCTGGCCGGCGGTGGCGCGCTGTGGCGCGACGTGGATCATGCGACGCACGCGTTCGGTCTCGCGGTTCCTTCGGGCATTATTTCGACAACCGGCGTGGCGGGACTGACGTTGGGCGGCGGAATGGGTCACTTGACACGGCGTTACGGCCTGACGATTGACAATCTGCTGGCTGTCGAAATGGTGTTGGCCGACGGGCGGTTTGTCACCGCGAGCGCCAAGGAGAATGCGGATCTGTTCTGGGCGGTGCGCGGCGGGGGAGGCAACTTCGGCGTCGTGACGTCGTTTCTGTTTAAGGCGCAACCCGTGCACACCAACTACGGTGGACCGATGCTGTGGCCGATGGACGACGCGGCGGAGAGGATGCGCTGGTACCGCAGCTTCATCGTGAAGGCGCCCGACGACGTCAATGGATTCTTTGCATTCCTAACCGTTCCGCCGGGGCCACCGTTCCCCGAACATCTGCATAACAAGAAGATGTGCGGCATCGTTTGGTGCTACACCGGACCGATCAAGAATGCAGAAAAAGTGTTCAAGCCGATCCGGAGCTTCAAGGCTCCGGCGCTGGATCTGGTCGGCCCGATACCGCATCCAGCGTTGCAAAGCATGTTCGACGGTCTCTATCCGACGGGCATGCAGTGGTATTGGAAGGCCGATTTCTTCCGCACGCTTCCTGACGAAGCCATCGCGCAACATCTGAAGCACGCCACAAAATTGCCGACGATGCAGTCGACCATGCACATGTATCCGATTGACGGCGCAGCGAGCCGCGTGAAGAACGGCGCAACACCGTGGAGTTACCGCGACGCGAAGTGGGCCGCCGTGATCGTCGGCGTTGATCCGGACCCCGCAAACAAGGAAAAAATCACGGCGTGGGCGAAGGAGTATTGGAGCGCGCTTCATCCATACTCCGCCGGCGGCGCGTACATCAACTTCATGATGGAAGAGGGCGAAGATCGCATCCGAGCGACGTACGGCAAGAATTATGACCGACTGGCAAAAATCAAAAAGCGCTACGACCCCTCGAACCTGTTTCGCGTAAATCAGAACATCAAACCGAAGTGAAATAGGGCTTGAGCTTCAAGCCCCCGATAACTCGGGCAATCGGAAACTGGGTCATTGTGGTTATGCGCATTTCCTCGCATGCGATTTACACCGAGCGGCGGGCTGCGCGATAATGCCGCGCGACCGAGCCACGGCAATGCCGAATACCGCAAGTCTTCTGCGCCTGATCAATGAGTTCATCCTGATGCTGCTCGGCGCTCTGCTGATTCTGCTTGCAGTTTCCCGGGGCGTGGCGCTTCCTTCGCGGCCTGGCGCGATGATCGCACTCGGTATCGCGCTGATTTACTGGGGCGCTCGCGGCGGAATGCGCCGCGAAGCGGGGGCTACCCCATTGCAGACATGGACTCGCAGCGGCTCGCTCATTTTGGTGGGCCTGCTGGTCATTTCGATCCCGCTCCTCTCAATCCGGTATGCCGACATCCTTCTGGAGATCGCGGGCGGCGTGCTCGTGCTACGCGGAATTCTGAGCATCGTTCAATTTGTCCGCGCCGCGTGAGGCGGCGCCGGGATGCACGCTTTAGCCTTGCCAGCCATACGGCTTCCCGCTACTCTCGCTCGCAGCAAGGACGCTGGTGCAACGCCGCAACAGACGCACACCTTGCTCCAGCCAAACTCGCAGCCCGGGACAGACCTGCACAGGAGAAAAACATGCTGAAGGAATTTAAGGCTTTTGCAATGCGGGGAAACGTGGTCGATTTGGCGATCGGTATCATCATTGGCGCCGCGTTCGGAAAAATCATCACGTCACTGGTGAGCGATATTCTGATGCCACCCATTGGTTTGATCCTTGGCAAGGTGGACTTCTCGAGTCTGTTCCTGAACATCTCCGGAAAGTCGTACGCGAGCCTCGCAGCGGCCAAGGCGGCGGGCGCGGCGACGATCAATTACGGCCTTTTCCTCAATACGGTGATTGATTTCCTGATCGTGGCGTTCGTGATTTTCCTGCTCGTGCGGCAGATCAACCGGTGGAACAAACCTGCGCCGGCACCTGAGGCTACAACGAAGGACTGCCCGTACTGCGTCACCGCGATTCCGATCAGGGCGACGCGCTGCCCCAATTGCACGTCGGAAGTCCGGGCCTGAGGTGTCGCGGCAGCGGTTGGAAGTGGCGCCGACGGTCAGGGATTCGAGCGGTGGCTTTGAATCTCTCGCAAGTGTTCGCGAAGGCGTTCGAGGACGGCATCGCCCTGCCCTTCCGCGATTTCGCGTTCAACCTCGGCGAGTGCGAAGTGCACGATATCGTGGTGGTGGACCTCTTCCTGCCCTGCCAGTTGTTCGCTCAAGTCAAGCCAGACCTTGTGCAGCAAGTCAATTTCCTTCGGCGTGAGCCGCGGAGCGTGCGGGCCGAGATAGAAAATCTGCTCCTGACCGGATGGCGCGAAGATCTCAAGCGTCAAGCGCGGCCTCGGCTCGGGCATTCGTTCCCACGCGAGGCCCACTTCCCGCGCCTGTTCTGCGATGGGCATCTTCGATGAGCTTCCGGCTGCAACCGTGCTCGATTCCAGATTCATCGCCGCGCGCAGGATACCTTCCCAGAGGTTGTTTGCCGCGGCCACGGCGAGCCGAACCGGCTTGCCTTCTTTTTCCGCAATTGCAAGCGCCTTGGTGAAGAGCAATTGTTCGATCGTGCTGAAGAGTTGGTCCGGCGCGAGTTCGTATTCACCGGAGGCGGCGCGCCGCAACATTCGCACGTGCAAGACAACAATCTCCGCCTCTCCGCGTTTCACGCGGCGCAGCACGGATTCCAGGTGATAGAGCGCGTAATACGTGCTGACCGGAACGAGAATGTTGCCCGGTCGGACACCCACATTTTGCGGCGTCAGCTCCGCTTCCTGCGTGAGATTGAATTGATCCAGCTCGACGTGCGTCGCGCCGGCCTGGCGCCGGTGCAATTGCTTCTCTGAAATTTCGAACACGGTGAAGAGCAAGACGGAGAACGTAAGCCCCGCGATCGTCGCTTCCGGCTTTGTGAACAAGTTGATTACGGCAATCGACAGCAAAATCAGAGTGATCATTCCGAGCCCGATCGGAATCTCTTTGCCGAAAATCACGGGATTCAGCGGAACGCGGTACTCGCGGTCCTGCGGATGCGTATAACGAAGCACCAGCACTGCGATGCTCTTCATCGAAAAACTCCAGATCACGCCGAACGCGTACAGGTTGCCGAGAAATGTCACGTCGCCACGACTCGCGATAATCGTGATGATCTGGAATGCGACGACCAGATTGATAAGCCGGTGCGTCGTGCCGAATCGCGCGTGCGGATGGCGAAACCAATCCGTCAGCACCCCGTCTTCCGATACTCGATTCAACACACCGTTCGAACCCACAATCGCCGTGTTCACGGCTCCGGCGAGTATCAGAGTGCCGACAACGACGACGAAAACGTGAAATGCCAGCCGCGCCGGAAAACTTCCCACCAGGTGCATCGAGAGGCCGCCGATCAGGTTTTCGCTGAAATGCGGCCGGACGCTATCGGGAATAATCATGACGGCAAAAAACGAAACGAGCGAAGTGAAAACGAGGCTGTAAATGAAGATGACGAGGCCGGCTTTCTTCAGGTTCGGCAGTTTGGGGTGCTCGATTTCGCGATAGACCTGCGCGAGCGATTCCTCACCGCTCATGGCCAGAACCGAATGCCCGAGGCCCACAAAGATCGCAATGAGCGTGATCATGTGCGCCCACTTCCAGTGGTCGAGCCAGCCCAGCGAGCCCACGTCGAGCTTCATGTTCTGCGGCGAGGGCCAGGGTGGCAGACTCCAGCCGCTGCGAGCATAGAGCGTGTAGGCGCACCACGCGATCAGCATCACGACCATGATCGTGGTGAGTTGCATGATTCGCAGCGCCTTCCCGGCCGATTCCGGCACACCTTTGATGTTCTGCCACCAGAAGTAGAGCGTGATGACGATGGCTATGAATGCGGCGGTGCTGTTGACGTGGAGATGAAGCGGAAGGCGCGCGTAGGCGAAGAGTTCGTTCACCACGCCCACAAGATACTGGCCGGCCGAAACGCCGCTGATCGGCCCGGTCAAAACGTAGTCGAACATCAAGGCCGAAACCGAGAACTTCGCGAGCGTGCCGCCCAGCGCTTCCTTCACCACGCGGTACACGCCGCCGCGCACGAACATGCTGCAGCTCTCGACGTAAATCGCACGCACGGCGTAGGAAAACAGCATGATGCCCAGGATGAACCACGGCGCTGTCTTGCCGATAAACTGCTCGGCTTCGCCACCGGCGTAATAGGCGGAGGATGCGAGGTCGTTGAGGACGATCGCCGCGGCGCGCCAGAAAGAAATGAACGCCAGCATGGCCGTGGTGGCCACGAGGATTTTGGCGACAGGTCGCGCGGAACCCAGCGAGAATGGAGGGCCCGTGGAGTTTGATGCCATAAGTTATTTAGGACGCGGGGAACGACTATACGTCGAAACAGGGGAAAAAAGGAAGCGTCGACGGGAAGTTGTTTCCTGATTGGCGCGGCACCTAGGGGGAGGTATCGGTGCGGTGCCGCCCTTTGAAACAACACGGTCTAATTCAGGCGGTGGCTTCTTCGGCCGGCGTCCGAAAATCCCTGGCGCACTGTTCGCAGGGACAAATCTCACGAAAATATTCGAAGCTGAAGATTCCCGTGGCGTGACCGTCTGAGAAATTAATCTGCACGGCGTAGTTCCCCATGGCCGAGGCCGTCTTCGCCGTCACACGCGGCTTGAACATCGGCAACACTGCACCGCCGCTGCCGCCGATCGTTGCGGCCGCGTGCTCCTTCTTCTCGCGCTCGTCTTTGCACAGCGCACACGGGCAATGGTCGCGCAGATAAGGGAAATCGTAGCGGCTCGTGTGCCCGTCTGACCACGTGATCTCGACTCCCTGCCCGGTCGTGACGTGCACCTTCACGTCAACCGGTTTTTTCCTTACGTCTATCGGTATCGGCATCGCGTTCACATTCTAGCAGAGTCGTTCGGCTCGTTCCCCTGCGCGAACGAGCAAAGGCTCCGAGCAGTTTCGCATCACGATTATCGTGAGGGGCAGCAGGTTCCCGGTGGGATGGGATTGCCGTGCGGGCACGTCTTCGGGTGACCGAGGAACGTGCAAATGCGCTGGTCGAGTTCGGGGCTGATGATGTGTTCGAATTTGCACGCGTGTGAATCCGCTTCCGTTTCCGCGATTGAAAATGTGTCCGTGAGCAAGCGCTCGGCGAGCCGACGACGACGCACGATGTCGCGGGCGCGGCTTTCGCCGCGCGGCGTGAGCGAGACATCGGCTGCGCCGACCTGGAGCAGACCCAGAGCGGCGAGCCGCTCGACGAGCCGAGCGGGGTCCTTACCGGCCTGCTTGCGAATGCGCTCGAACTCCGGCGACACGCCCTCCTCACCGAAGACCCACAACTGTTCGAGAACGTGATCGAAGCCGACCTCGTCCTCGGCGGAAACCGAGGTTATTTCGATCAGATGGCCGTGCGCGAGTTGAATGCGCCGGTCGGCCAATCCGCCGATAGACGGGTCGTGTGTAACCATCAGAATCGTGTGACCTTCGGCGTGGAGTTCACGAAGCAGCCGGATGACGTTTTCTTCATTCGCTTCGTCCAGATTTCCCATCGGCTCGTCCGCCAAAATCAACTTCGGATGATTGATCAATGCGCGCGCCACGGCCACGCGCTGCTGTTCGCCGCCCGAAAGCTGCGCCGGCAGATGCTCGATGCGATCGCCGAGGCCGACGCGCTCGAGCGCGGCGCGCGCTTCGCCTTCGTCGGTCGTGCTGTGGAAATACTGCGCGAGCATCACGTTTTCGAGCGCCGTCAGATACGGCACGAGATGAAACTGCTGAAAGATGAATCCGATTTTTTCGGCGCGGAATCGCGTGAGACCTGCTTCGTCGAGCCGCGCGACGTCCGTGCCATCCACGATCGCCTGCCCTGAAGTCGGCGTGTCGAGCCCGCCGAGAATGTTGATCAGCGTTGTCTTGCCCGATCCGGAAGGCCCCATGATGGCGATCCATTCGCCTTCCTCCACTCGAAAGGACACGCCATCGAGCGCGCACACCCTGCCGAACTCTTTCGTGAGGGCTTCGATTTGGACCAGCGTCGCCACGCCTTGCTATTCTCCCCGCAAAATTACCGCAGGCTTCACTTTTCCGAGCATCCGCAGCGGCAGAGCGCCCGTCAGAGCCACGAGGATCATCAGCGCGATCGTCAGCGGAAAAACTTCCCAGCGCGGCGAAATTTCGGCTCCAAACACGCGCTCGCCCATCCATCGCGACAACGCAACACCGAGGATGCAACCAATTAATCCGCCTGCGGCGCCGAGAATTCCCGTCTCCGCAAGGAACAATCCTACAATGTGCGTGATCGATCCGCCCAACGCCTTCATCAACCCGACGTCTTCGCGCCGCTCCATCGCGAGCGCGGCCATTGTCGCAAGTACGCATAGGGCCGTGAGCACAAGAATCAGCAGCACCATGGAAACGATTAGCAGACGGATGCGATTGAGGAGTGCGCCTTCCGTTTCCGTCACCTGGCGTATCGGGCGAACTTCCAATTCCGGGAGCGCCTTCGCGAGCTGCGCGGCGTATGCGCCGATTTCAGCAGTCGTTCCCTGCACGCTCAGTTGCACGAGGCCGATCTGGCCTTTCAGGTTCGCAAGATTTTGTGCGATGGGCAAGTTCACGAAGACTTGATTGTCTTCAGTACCCCCCGCTTCGAGAATTCCTGCAACTGTGAGGTTTGCACTTCGATTCGCGTACTTCAATTCAAGTTGCGCGCCGGTGGCGAGTTGAAATTGCCGCGCGACGTTGCGCCCGATGAGACAACGCGCCGCATCCTCGCGCGAAGCGACCCATTCGCCCTCCATCTTCCATGTCGGATCGAGCCTGCGCATTTCTTCGAGCCAGGTTCCCGCAACAACCACCGGCGTGCCTTTCACGCGCACGACAATATACAGGTACGGCGCTGCGGCAACCAGCTTGGCCGGTTGCGAATGGTGGATCGCGTCCATCACGAGCTCGTCATCCATCAACGAAGATGCGGACGATCCGGCTTCCGATGTGTTCGCATGCACGAACGGTGAAATCACGAGATTCGCGCCAAGGGTTCGAAATTCCTGCGTCAGCTTGCGCTCGATGTCGAAATCGAGATTCGCGAGCGCAGAAATCACGGCGGCGCCACTCACGAGCGCGACGATTGCGACCGCAAGCCGCCCGCTGCTCCCCCGCAATAGTTTCCAGACCAGACGCGCGAACATCACTCGCCTCGCAAAATTAACGCGGGCCGGAATCGCGACGCGCGCCGCAACGGAATCAGGCTTCCGGCAATGGCCACAAACGCCGCAAGTCCCAAAACTACCGGCAACAACACTAGGCGCAGGGACGCGGGCGTTCCGAATACACTTGCGCCCAGAATCCTCGCGAGTCCCACCCCCAAAACAAATCCGATCGCGCCACCGGCCATCGCGAGCAGCAACTGTTCCGCTAGAAAAATTCCGGCGACGAGCGCATTTGTTGCGCCGATCGCTTTCATCACGCCGACTTCGGCGCGGCGTTCGAGCACCGTGGTCGCCGATGTAGCGGCAACAGCCAGCGCCGCCGCGGCGAGTGCCGCAAGCGTCACGATCCACAGCAGCGCGCCAACGTGCGAAAGGATCTGCCCTTCGGAATCGGCCACGCGGCGAATGATTCGCACATCGGTCCCCGGCAAGACCTGCTTTATCTGGAATCCGATCGAGGAAATGTACGGCGAGCAGAACCAGCGGTCGTACTCGGTCGGAGTCATTTTCAACGGATCGCGCTCGGAAAATTTGTCCGCCGGCTTCGTGAGCGCACTCACGAAGAGCTGCCGGAATTCGCCCGGACGGTTCGAGAATTTCTGCGCCACTTCGAGCGGCACGAGCACGGAATTGTCTTCGGCATCGCCGGTCGAAACAATTCCGGTCACGATCAGTGGCCACAAATAGCTGCTCAACTCATCGCGAGCAACGTAAAAAGTTTGCCCGACTGCGACTCCGGGATGGGAAACGGCAAACGCCGCCCCCAGGACGCATTCATCCGCGCCTTCGTGAAACCATCGCCCCTGAATTTTCCACCAGGGGTGCGTGATGCTCGCGCCGGTCTTGAATGTCGTGCCATCCGGGACAGCGACTTCGTGCTTGATCCACGTGCCGATCAGTGTGATCCGGCCATCTGCAAACGCTGGAACATCGAGGAAAGGCGTGAAGCCGACAATGTTGTGGCGCCAGAAAATCGTCTTGAGTTTGCCAAGGTCGTCTTCGTGCAAATATGCGCCCTCATCGACGGGACGATAATCCACGCCGCCGATTTCGACGGGCAGGGTATCCGATTGCGGCGTGATAAGTAGATTTGCGCCAAGGCTGCGAAACTCACGCGCGAGGCGGTCGCCCACATCCAGCGCCACCGTCAGCGTGGCCGTCGCGACGGCCATGCCCACGATG
>JBAWGF010000282.1:0-2194 GCA_049592615.1 Candidatus Acidiferrales bacterium | reverse complement strand
CCCGTGGACTCGGTGACCAAGAGAATTACGTTTACGTTCTCCGTGGATACCAAAGGCAACAGGCTCAACCTGTCGCAACCTTCCGGCGGAACGATTACCGAGGGATTGGCGGGAACAGAGGATACGGAATTGAATTGTGGCCGGATTTTGACGGTCAGTTCGCCAGAAGCGGGAGAGTGGCGCGCGGAAATTACCGGCACAGGCAGATTTTGGCTGGAGGCCAAGGCGCAAAGTGATATTTTTTTCGTCGGTGTCGAGTTTGTGAGCAAAGGCGGCCGTCCCGGTCACGAAGGACTTTTCCGGATACAGGGAGAACCAGTCGCGGGTTCCCCTGCAACGCTTCAGGCATCTCTCTCTGCCAGCGCAACAATGACCACCGAGTTCTACCTCGTCAGCGAACGGGGTCAGATCATTCAGAAGCTGCCAATGCACGCGGTGAATGCCGACCGGGGATTCCTTGAATTCGTCGGAAGCGTGGATCTTCCGAGTGTGCCATTTCGTGTTGCGGTGATGGGACGCGACTCAAATGGCGAACAATACCAGAGATTTTTCTCGAATTTATTTCATGCAGAAAGCGTGGAAATTTCTCCCAAGCTGGATTTTGACCAGTTGTCCGCAGGAAGCACCACGCAGGCGGCGTTCACGGTGCGAAACATTGGCTTCCCGCGTACATTCAAACTGACAGTAACGGACGCGCATCAATTCGTGAGCAAAGTGGAACCGAAAGAGCTGGTGCTGGGCGCCGGGGAGTCCGGAACCGTGCGCGTGGATTTAACCGTGCCGATCGAAACTTCGCCGGGCGTTGGTGATGACCTTGTGATTGTCGCTCGAAGCACTGCGGGGCCGCCCACGTCGAATTCCAGTGTCGTGCACCTCTCGGTTTCATCCTCCAGCGCGAATCAGAATCCTCGTTGAATCGACCTGTCCCGGAGCAACCTGCGGGTCCTTAGGGGACGAGTTGAGCCCGCAGCGACAATCAGGCATGGAGTCAAAGTGTTCGCCTTGTACCCTGCCTACGCCACTTTCAAGCACGGTCAGCCAAGCTAGTCGTGGCTATGATATAAACGGTGTCTTGATCCGCGCAGTCGGAGCACCCCGAAGTAGCTTGCCAGTGTGAAATTTTCCCAGGCGGAGGCCGACGGCTATGGGAACGAATGACATGCCAAATGATCCGCACGACGCATCAGATCCCGATTTTCCCGATCGCACGTTGAGCGCCGGCGGGCCCGGCGGCGCGGCGGCCGGGCAGATTGGGCCATACCACCTGTTGCAAATGCTCGGTGAAGGCGGCATGGGCGAGGTATGGCTGGCGGAGCAGAAGAGCCCTATTCACCGCAGAGTGGCGCTGAAGCTAATCAAAGCGGGCATGGACACAAAAGCCGTGGTGGCACGGTTCGAATCCGAACGGCAGGCACTTGCACTGATGGATCATCCGAACATCGCCCAGGTATATGACGCGGGTACAACTACCGAAGGACGGCCGTATTTCGCGATGGAGTACGTGCCGGGACTGCCCATCACGGATTATTGCGACAAGCACCACCTCACCATGAAGGAGCGGCTGGAATTGTTTATGCAAGTCTGTGACGGCGTGCAGCACGCGCATCAGAAAGCAATCATTCACCGCGATTTGAAGCCGACCAATGTGTTGGTGGTGGAGCAGGACAGCAAGGCGGTGCCGAAGATTATCGATTTTGGGCTGGCAAAAGCCGTGGGCCAGCGGCTGACCGACAAAACCATGTTCACCGAGCTCGGAGTGATGATGGGGACGCCTGAGTACATGAGTCCAGAGCAAGCAGACCAACGCGAGCAGAACATCGACACGAGAACGGACGTGTATTCGCTGGGCGTGATTCTCTACGAATTGCTGGTGGGGGCCCCTCCCTTTGCGGCGAAGGCCTTGCGGGCGGCGGGGCTCGAGGCGATCCTGCGAGCGATTCGAGAGGTGGAACCTCCGAAGCCGAGCACCAAGGTTCGCTCAATGGGGGATGATTCCGCAGCTTTGGCAGAGAAACGGCGGGTGGAACCGCGGTCGTTTGCGCGTCACCTACAAGGAGAGTTGGATTGGATAACTTTGAAGGCGCTCGAAAAGGACCGCGCGCGGCGCTACGGCACACCCTCGGAACTCTCGGCCGATATTTCCCGGTATTTGCACAACGAGCCGGTATTGGCCGGCCCGGCCACCACCGCGTAC
>JBAWGF010000281.1:0-4023 GCA_049592615.1 Candidatus Acidiferrales bacterium | reverse complement strand
ACTCTGGAGTGACCGCCTGACATCGAATTGGTATCCCGGGCAGTCCGAATCGGAATCGAAAGAATCGAAGGCCCACTTCTGGCTCCTAGCCCGCAATCAGGTTCCGGGCGCGGGGTCGCCCGCGGGTTTCGATAGCGCAGATTTGATCGGAATTACTCGGGGCGCGGGCGTGAATGCGTTCGAACGTTATTACAATTGTCTTCCTGATGCGTTCGCGACGGCGCAGTCCACATTGCAAGAGCGCATCGCGAAATTTGGCGCCGCGAGCACCGAGGTGAAGGAATGGCTCGCCGCGCAGGATCAGGTCTTCGCAAATTGCCCGGACCACGCCGAAAACACCGCAACCATATTGCCGGCAGTCGCGCATCCGGAGGACAATCCGCTGATTCGTGCCGACCGCGCGTATCAGATTGCCGCCGCCTATTTCTACGACGAGAATTTTCCCAAGTCCGAGGAACTTTTCGAGCAGATCGCAAGGGACAAGAGCTCGCCCTGGGCCGGAAGGGCGCGGCTGGTTCTCGCACGAACTTACATTCGCGAAGCGACTCTGGGGATGGAAGAGGGAAAGATTGACGCTGACTTGCTCGCGAAAGCCGAAGCGCAACTCCAGGCGATTACCGCGGACAAAAACGCAGCGGACCTGCATCCAGCCGCGCAACGCCTGAACGGGTTTGTCGAGTTTCGGCTTCACCCGCGTACGCGGCTCCTGCAACTTTCGGAAAATCTCAGCCGGCAAAGTGGCTCGGCCGATTTCGAGCAGGACCTTTGGGACTACAGTATGCTGCTCGACCGCTGGTGGAGTCTCGTGGTGGAACCTCTCAACGGGAACGCCGCGAGCATGCCGATCGAAAACCGGGAAGAAATCCTCTCTAAAACCCGCGCGTCAAGCGACCTGACGGATTGGATTTTTGCGTTTCAAGAGCCGGGCGGGACGGATCACGCCGTCGAACGCTGGCAGCAGACGCATTCGCTTCCGTGGCTTGTCGCCGCGATTTCGCAAGTTCCAGCAAGCCATCCGCAGGCTGCTGCGATCCTCGAAGCCGCCGCGAAAATCAGCCCTGATTCTCCCGCGTTTGCGACGGTCTCATTTCATCGCGTGCGATTGCAGATGGAATCGAAGCAGGGTGAAGCGGCGCGCGCCGAGCTGGATATTTTGATCGAGAAGCAGAATTCACATTTTCCGCCGTCGTCGCTCAACCTGCTTCTCGCGCAGCGGCTCAAGCTCGCGCGCAATCTACCGGAGTTCTTGAAGTGTGCCCCGCGCGGCGCGGCCACTGTCAGTTCCGATACGCAGGGGCTCGAGATTCCCGATGACAACGAGGCCTTTGAAGGAGGGATCTCCGACACGGCAGACGACTACCATCCCGCTCCACAGCCGCCGCGGTTCGACGCAGACGCGGTGCAGTATTTCAATCTCCGGCTGCCACTGACCTTGCTCAAAGAGACTGCGTCCGGCAAAGGCTTGCCGGAGCCGCTCCGCAAGGAAGTGGCGCAGGTGGCATGGGTCCGCGCGGTGATTCTGGGCGACGACGCAACGGCTCAGTCGCTCGCGCCCGTTGTTGCGAGTCTCTCTCCGGAACTGAAGGACGATCTTCAGAAATACACCGCAGAAGATTCGCAGGACAAACGCGCCTTTGCGGCCAGAATCGTGATCCTCCGGAACCCCGGGCTGCGTCCGTACCTCACAGCGGGCGTGGCGCGGGCCAGTGCGTTGAGTGAGATGGATCAATATCGCGACAACTGGTGGTGCAATCCCTCAGGAGAGCGTACGGTAAATGGCGCCTGGCAACCCAGGTTGCGCGATGCAATGGCGGTGATCTACGAGTCGGAACTCGCGCCGCGCGCGAACCAGCAACAAAAGATCGGCTCGCCTGCATTCCTCACCGGAGCCGAGAAGGCCGCGGCTGACAAGGAGTGGGAGAAACTTGCTTCGCTCGAGGCGGCGCCGTCCTATTTGACGCGCGCCGTGCTCGATTGGGCGAAGGTGCATCCGACCGACGAACGCGTGCCGGAGGCCCTGCACCTTGCGGTCCGCTCGACGCGCTACGGGTGCACGGACGTCGATAGTGGAAACCTATCCAAGGAGGCGTTCGATCTCCTTCATCACCAATATCCCGCGAGCACCTGGACAGAAAAAACGAAATATTGGTTCGGCTCACAGAACCGATAACTTTTGTTGCGATCCGCCGCGCCCGAATTCGCTTCCATTGCCATCAAAAACAAAGCCTCTCCTGCGAAAACAGGAGAGGCTTTCAAAGAACGAATGCTCTTGCGCCTGATCGTTACGGCTTGGGCGCCGGTTGAGCAGGCGCTTGTGGTTTCGGAGTTGCTGTGGTGGCAGGTTGCTGCGTTTGTGGCTTCGAATTTGCCGGAGCGGCAGGTCTCGTCGTCCCCGGCTTCGGCGCAGTGGCCGCACTCTTCACTGGATACGTCTGGTCGAAGAGCCGGATGATTTCCTGCGTAATGTCAATTGGATCGGCGGCATAAAGGACCGGAGACTGCTGCGACGAATCATCAAAGATGACGGCGTAGCCATTCTCTCGCGAATACTTTCTCAGTATATCGACGAGTTTTTGCCCGATTCGATCCACCACTTCGCGCTGGGCCTCGTTGAAATCGTCCTGCACATCCTGCTGCTTGCGCTGATATGAACGGGTCAACTGGTCGCCCTGGCGTGCGAGGCGGGCCTTTTCCTCATCGCTCAAGGTGGTGGCTCCGGTGCGCAGCCGGGTCTGAAGGTCTTCAATCTGCCTGCGCATTGCGTCTAATTCGCTCTGACGCGGCGCAAATTGCGACTGCAATTCTGCGGCAGCCTGCTTGCCTTCCGCTGTATTCGTAATTGCCACCTGGACATTGATGACGCCGACTTTCGCCGGGGCCGGCCCGTCGGCCGGTCGCGCGCCGGTGGCCTGCGCCCACACGGCGGGTCCCATCAGGATCGCAGCCAGGGCTGGGATTGCCAATCGAATCTTCATTCTCACTCCTTATTCGGATATTCCGATGAACACAAATCGAAGATTATAGCCGTGGCCGACGAAATCGGTCAAATGGATTCGAGAACATCGCGGCTCATGCAACCACGATCAAGCCCGCCCTGCGCAACGCCCTCTCTCGGCTGCTACAGGTCGGATGCCCGCGCAATCGTCGGGGTTGGCCCCCGCCGCTCCGAGTGATGGTTCCATCAGTGAGGCAGCGGGACCAACAGCAAACGGTTATTGGCGATATCCACTACAACCGCGAGATTCAGTCTCGGGTCCACGGCGACGGCGAATTGCAACAGCGTCGAAAATGGTTGCGAACCACTGAGCCCAAGGATCGCGCGGACGCGCGGTTGTGGGCAACTCGTTATCGTATTGTTGGGTGGACACAAGTAGTCGAGCACGGACATCGTGTTGCTGGCGGAATTCACCGTCACAATCGTCGCGGTCTGAAAATTGTAATCGAGCGACGTCGGGTTGATCCCCGCGCGGAAGACCTGCGGGGTAAATGTAATCGGGTCCACCGTGACGAGGTTGTTACCCGAGCTGTTCGCCACGATGAACACCTGGTTTACAGAATCGAAGATGACGCCGCTCGGAATCGTCAAACCGGAAATGCGATTCTGAATGACGAGACCTATCGGGTCCACGACGTCGAAGCTGCTTGTCTGGGAAGCCGTAGCGATGCCGGCGAGATTGAGCGTCGGGTCCATCGCAACGGCAATCGGATTCTGATCCACAGTCGCGTTCAAACCCGTTGTGGCGTTCGCGGCATCCACAAACGTAACGTTTCCGTTCGGCGTGCCATTGCTGCCCGTGAGAGTGTTCGTCACGGCCGCAGTCCCCGCATCCGGATTGACTCCCACTGCAACCGGCAGCGAGCACGACGGACATACCGCCAAAGTCCTGGGGCCGACGGTTCGAGTGTCGTCAACTATGGAAAAATTGTTGCTACCATTGTTCGCTACCACAGCTAGTCCCAACCGCGGGATCACGCCGACGCCCTGCGGTGTTGTTCCCGTGAGGATCGGCGCCCCGGTGGTTG
>JBAWGF010000280.1:0-10648 GCA_049592615.1 Candidatus Acidiferrales bacterium | reverse complement strand
GCAGCGCTCAACCGCGCTAGCCCCACTTCACTGGGACCTGGCGCGACGAAATCATTACGAATCCCTTTGCGCGGCCGTGCTCGACCACATCGCGCAGAATCGCGACATCCTGCTCGCAATATTTCGCGACGCGATCCTTCTGCCCCGCGCGCCACCATTCCACCGCTTGCAATCCATCGCCGCTTTTTGCCGTGCCGAGCGTGTCGCGCGCAAGTTGATCGAGCTTCACACGATGCCCGAGCTGCTTGTGCAGCTCTTCGTGGACGTCGAAGGAGCGTTCGCGCAGGCCCTCGACCGGTGCGTAGGCGCGCAAAACTTCGAGGTCGAAGCGATTGCCGTTGAATGTGACGACGTGCGTGAAGGTCTCGAGTTCGGTGACGAGCTTTTTTGCGTCGTCTTCAAACCAGCGGCGAAAATTATTGTCTTTATCCCAGGTCACCGCGACGGCGAGGCCGAAAGCGCGAATGTTTCCCCAGCCGCCCTCGACTTCATTCGATAGGCGCAGCGTTTCGACGTCCAGATAAATTTCGCGATCGAAAAGTCCCGGCGTGTGAAATTCTCCTTACTCGTTGGGCCCGGAATGACGGCGCGATTCTGATTAGTAGATCGAAGATTCGCGCTTGCGGCCGGTGTAGTCGATGTACACGACTTTGGTCTCAGTGTAGAAATCGAGCGCGGCGTGGCCGACTTCGCGCGGGCCGATTCCAGTGGCCTTCGTGCCGCCGAACGGGACGTGCGCTTCGCCGCCGACGGTCGGCGAGTTGACGTGCGTCATGCCCGTCTCGATTTTGTCGATGAAATCGAAAATCCGATTCGAGTCGGTCGAGTAAATCGAGCTGGTGAGTCCAAAGCGCACGGAATTCGCGACGTGCAGCGCTTCCTCGAAATTCTTCACACGAATCACGCTCAGCACCGGCCCGAAGATTTCATCCTGCGCGATCCGGCTGTCCCACTTGACGCGGTCGAACACGGTGGGCGCGACGAACCAGCCCTGATCGTATTTCGGGCCGCTGAGGCGCGCGCCGCCGCACTTGAGTTCGGCTTCTTTCTTGCCGATCTCGATGTACTTCAGCACGGTGTTCATCTGGTTTTCGTCAACCGACGGCCCCATCTCGACGCCAGATTCAAGGCCGTCGCCGACGACGAATTTCTTCGCGCGTTCGACGAGCGTCGCGACAAACTGGTCCGCAACTTTTTCCTCAATTACGACGCGGCTGGTGGCTGTGCAGCGCTGGCCGGTGGACGCGAACGCGCCCGAAAGCGTGGATTCCATCGCGAGCTGCAAATCGGCGTCGGCGAGCACGACGACGGGATTCTTGCCGCCCATTTCGCACTGGCACTTCTTCATGCCGAGCGCGCCCGACGCGTATAGCTGGCTGCCGACTTCGTTCGAGCCGGTGAAAGAAAGCGCGTGGACGTGCAGGTTCTGAACAAGCTCGTCGCCGCAATCCTTCCCGGAGCCCATCACGAGATTCAGCACGCCGGGCGGCAGGCCGGCCTGCTCGAAGATTTCGGCAATTTTCATGGCGGTGAGCGGCGTGATGGTGGCGGGCTTGAAAACGACCGTGTTGCCGCAAACGAGCGCGGGCGCGATTTTCCAAACGGGAATCGCCACGGGAAAATTCCACGGCGTGATCGCGCCGACGACTCCGAGAGGAACGCGCAGCGTGTAGGTGAAATTCTTCGGCAGCTCGCTCGGAAGTGTGAGGCCGTCGAGGCGGCGGCCTTCACCAGCCATGAATTCCAGGATGTTGATGGAGCGCTGGACCTCGCCGAGCGCGTCCTTGAGCGACTTGCCCTCTTCACGCACGAGCAGCCGCGCCAGATCTTCGCGCTGCTGCTCCATAATCTGAACGGCCTTGAACAGTATTTTGCCGCGCGCAGGGCCGGGCGTATCGCGCCAGGCCGGAAAGGCAGCCTTCGCGGCGACGATCGCTTCTTTCATTTCCTCGCGCGTCGAAAGCGGGATGCGCGCGACGACTTCGTCCGTGTTCGCGGGATTGCGCCGCTCGACGATCTTGGCCGACTTCGAGTCCACCCATCGGCCGTTGATGAAGTTTCTGCAAAGCGTTCCGGTTTCTGTTGCTGTCGTCATTATTTTCCCCAAGAAACTAGATTCGAACCTCGCTGAAAGTTTTGTCGAGGAGTCGGATACCATCGTCCACGTCGGCTTTCGAAATGTTCATCGGCGGAGCCATGCGAATCGTATTGCCCATCAAGCCGCCCTTGCCGATGAGCAGCCCATTGCGCCGCGCGCCTTCGAGGACTTGCGTGGTCTCGGCGGGTGCAGGCTCTTTCGTTTTACGATCTTTCACCAGCTCGAGCGCCTGCATCATGCCCATGCCACGAACGTCGCCAATGAGCGGATACTTCTGTTGTAGCTCTTCGAGCTTCTTGCGCAAGTAACCGCCGACGACATGCGTGTTCTCGCGCAGGTTTTCTTCTTCGATCACTTCAATGACAGCGCGCGCCGCAACAGAAGTTACCGGGTTACCGCCGAACGTCGAAATCGTCAGCCCCTGGAATTTGTCCGCGAGTTCGGCAGTCGTTATCGTCGCGCCGACCGGCACGCCGTTGCCCATCGATTTCGCGCAGGTGATGATGTCGGGAGTCACTTCCCACTGCTCGATGCCGAACCATTTTTTGCCGGTGCGGCCGAAGCCGGTCTGCACTTCATCCGAAATGAAGAGGCCGCCATAATTCTTCACGATGCGATAAACGATCTTGAAATATTCCGACGGAGGTGTGATGAATCCACCGACGCCCTGAATCGGCTCGGCGATAAACGCGGCAATCGAGCCGCTCGTTCCGGTCTGAATCAGATTTTCCACGTCGTTCGCGCAAGCGACATTGCAATCGGGGTACGTGAGATGCAGCGGGCAGCGATAGCAATAGGGATTGATCGCGTGCGAGATGCCCACGCTGATCACGCCGCCCTTTCGCCACGGCGCTTGCGCCGTCACGCCTTTTGCGAGCATCGAGCTGCCGGCATAAGCATGACGCAGCGCGACGACGTCGAAACTCGGTCCCGCCATTCGCGCGAGGAGGATCGCAGCCTCGTTCGCTTCGGTGCCGGAGCTTGTGAAGAAACTTTTCTGCAATTTTCCCGGCGTGATTTGCGCCAGTTTTTCCGCGAGCGCGACGATGGCCTCGTTGGGGAAGAGCGTGGAGGTGTGCTGAAGCTTGTTCACCTGCGCGTTAATTTTCGACGTCACCTTCGGATTGCAATGCCCGACGCCGATGGTCACGATGCCGCCGAAGAAATCGAGGTATTTGTTGCCTTCGATGTCCCACAGGTATTGCATCGAAGCGTGGTCGGCGACGAGCGGCTTCTGGAAATAATTCGTTACGGCGGGCCAGATGAATTCCTTGTGCTTGCGCACGACTTCTTCGGCGCGTGTAGGGATTACTTTCGGCTGGGTCGTCATCAGTTCAGTCCTTGAACAAAAGAGAGATCCTTCTTTCGCTTCGCTCACTCAGGATGACGATACTTGTCGCATCGTCAATTTGCGGCGTCGGCGGCGCGAGCCGAGGTCTGCGTGCGCGAAATTTCACCATACGATTCCGGCCGGCGATCGCGGAAAAATTGCCAGGTCGCGCGGACTTCGTCCATCTCTTCGAGATCGAGGTCGGCAACGAGCGCTTCATCCTTGTCGCGGCTGGCCTGCGCGATGATTTTCCCGCGCGGATTGCAGAAATAGCTCTTTCCGTAAAACTCGCCCATATTCCACGGCGCTTCCTTTCCCACGCGGTTAATCGCGCCGACAAAATAGCCGTTGGCCACGGCGTGCGCGGGCTGTTCGAGTTCCCATAGATATTCGCTCAGCCCTGCGACGGTTGCCGACGGATTCATCACAATTTCCGCTCCGTTCAAACCAAGGATGCGCGCGCCTTCAGGGAAGTGGCGGTCGTAGCAGATGTAAACGCCGACGCGCGCGAACTTCGTCGGGAACACGAGATAGCCGGTATTGCCCGGCGTGAAATAAAATTTCTCCCAGAATCCCGGGTGGCAATGCGGAATGTGGTGCTTGCGGTATTTGCCGAGGTATTTGCCGTCCGCGTCGATGACGGCGGCAGTGTTGTAGAAAAGGCCGGTCATTTCGCGCTCGTAGATGGGTACGACGATTACCATTTCGTATTTCTTCGCGAGCTTCTTCATCCGTTCGGTTGTCGGCCCATCGGGGATCGGCTCGGTCAGCTCGTACCATCTCGATTGCTGCTCGGCGCAGAAATAAGGCCCGTTGAACAATTCCTGGAGGCAGATGATTCGCGTCTTTTTCTTGGCAGCCTGCTCGATGAGCTTCTCGGTCTTCTCCGTCATCTTTTTCGCGATGTCCTTGATCGAGTACTTTTCGGGGGACCATTCGCAATGTGTTTGAATCAGTCCACAACGCACCGGGCGGGCCATCGCGCACCTCCTGCAAAGTGATTCGCGAGCAGTTTACTCCGCGGCGTGCGACGCGGCAAGCGCAGGGCGGTGGCCTCGGACAGACCGGTTTCCGTACCCGAACGGGATTTGGAAGGCGTCTAAAAGCCATCTGTTTCCCGTCCAGAGAGGTGGGAATCATGCGCTATTGCTCGAAAGAAAGGACGCGGCGGTTTTCGGGCGTTCTCGTATAATCCGCCGGACGACCGATGCTTTCCTTCCTGAGAAATTTCTTTCGCGCACTGACCCGGATCTTTCCGGATTGCCTGACGCTCAGCCAGGCCATCGCTTTTAATATGTTTCTCGCGTTTTTTCCCTTGCTGCTTTTCGCGCTCGGCGTCATGAGCGCAACGTCGTATTTCCACGCCGCCCTGAAAGAACTTCCGCAGCGCCTGCGAACCATCTTGCCGCCCGGCAGCGAAGACGTTGTCGTGCAGTATTTTGTCCGCAAGGGTGTGCATCCGTGGAGGTGGACCTCACTCGGCCTCGGCGGAACCCTCCTGGCCGGTTCGCAGGTGATGGTCGGGTTCATCGAGGGTTTCCGCGTCATCGAAGGCGACCTGCTTCGCCCGGGATACTGGCGCCTCCATCTGCGGGCACTGATTCTGCTCTGTCTGACGGTAGTGCCGGCGCTCGCGGTAGTCGTGCTCACGGTGTTCGGGAAGCAGGCGCGCGCGTGGTTGATCCATCACATCGGCTTTTCGGCTCTGATTCGCGACCTTGGCTTTCTTGTTTATGCCGCGCTCGTTTTCCTGCTGGCGATGAGCGTCCTCACGTTGTTGTACCGCATCGGCCGTCCCGGTCATCACGGCTACCTGGACCTGCTTCCTGGCGCCGCCGTAGCCATGCTTCTCTGGTGGGCAGTGGACATTACTTTCGGCCAGTACGTTCGCAGGATGCCTTACGACATCGTATATGGCGGGTTGGCTGCGGCCATCGGCTTATTATTGTGGATGTACCTGACCGCCTTGATCGTCCTCATCGGCGCCGCATACAACGCGGAAGCTCGGGAAGCCTCCAAAGCCCTAGGTAAGGCCGTGAAAGGTCGGTGAGCATTCCGCCGCTTTGAAATTTGTGGATAGTTCTCGTTTTACCGCAGCGTGGATTCCATTCGGTAGGCAATCCTGCTAAACTTCAAGTTGGTAGTTGAATCTCTCCAGCGGTGGTCACCCTTCCACCCCGCGGAGGCGCGATGAGCGAAATTCGCGTCGAATGTTATGCGGGGCACCGTGCCGACGAACGTCCTCTTCGCTTCGTCCTTCGTGGCCGGGAATTCGAGGTCAGCGAACTCGACGGGCGGTGGTATTCCCCACAGGCGAGCTATTTCAGGGTCCGCGCCGAAGACGGCAACTATTACGTTCTCCGTCACGACGAGGCGCAGGATTTCTGGACGCTCGATGGTTTCCGTGCGGCGCGCTAAGCAAAAAGCGAGGCGAGGGAAAATGTCACTTGTCGAAAAGGACTTGCGGCATCATCAGCGCATCCTTGTGCCGGAAGGGCGCAAGATTCAGGCGCAGGGCATGCGCCCGATTCTCATCGGCACGGTTACGGTCATCGGCCTCGGAGGGTTGTTCATCCGCACGGGCAATACGCAGCCTTGCGGGACGGTCCTCCGATTGAAGCTGACCGATCCGTTCATTGCTCTTGACGCGGAATGCACCGTCCGCCACGTCGCTGAAAACGGGATCGGCGTCGAGATTACCGGCCTGACCCTCCAAAACGAGCACAAGCTGAAAACCCTCCTGCTGCAGATCAAAACGTGAATCGGCCCTGATATTTGGAGTGCGGGAGATTGCTCCCGCTTTAGCCAGGCGAAGTTTGCCTCGCCTGGCGCCTCCCAGCAAGCTGGGAGGCGGGAAAGCGGCGGCAAGCCGCCGCACTCCATAAAACCCAGGCCTCAATGTTCATCCGCAATTGCGCTTCCTGAGACTTGTTGACTCCTACGACTTGCGCGCAACTTTTTGCGGATGCCGGGGTTAGACTGGGTGCAGCGGACGGATACGCATGGTTGTATTCATTCGCATCGTCCTGAACGGGCCATGGAAATAAATCGAAAGAAACGATCCAGATTCCGCCGACGGCTCGACGTATCTGGCGCCGGGTTCCTCGCGACGCTGCTGGCCGGCATTCTCGCTCTCGTCGTCCCTTACGCTTTTGCGGACAAGAACGAAGGAAATCCTTCGACCGCCACAACTTCAACAGTCCTCGACAAGAAATTCAAAGGCAGTCTCCCCATCACCGAGCTGACTGAGGATGAAGCCATCGTCCACGCACTCAACCGCCTGGGCTACGGCCCGCGCCCCGGCGACGTGGAGCGCATCCGCAAGATGGGGCTTGAAGCGTGGATCGAACAGCAGCTCCATCCTGAATCCATCGACGATGCGGCGCTTGAGGAGCGGCTCACTCAATATCCGACGCTGAAGATGTCGTCGCGCAAACTCCTCGACGCGTACCCTCCGCCCGGCCAGGCTGTCAAGAGGGAGGGAATTACCAAGGAGGAGTACCAGCAACGGATGGCGGAGAAGAGACAGGCCGCCTCGGGCGAAATGTTGCCCACCGGCAACGAAAATTTTGACCGGGCAAACCAGCAGCTCGCAAAGATCCAAGGCCCGCAACTGATCGTCGCCGAACTTTCCATGGCCAAGATCGACCGCGCGGTTTACAGCCAGCCGCAGCTCGAAGCCGTGATGGAAGATTTCTGGTTCAACCATTTCAACGTTTTTGCGGGCAAGGGTGCCGACCGCTGGCTGCTGACTGCTTACGTCCGCGACACGATCCGCCCGCGCACGATGGGAAAGTTTCAAGATCTTCTGATTGCGACGGCGAAAAGTCCTGCGATGCTTTTCTACCTCGACAACTGGCTGAGCGCCGATCCCGGCGCGTTTGCGCGCATGAAGGCGGAAATGCAAATGCGCCGCCGGCGGTATCAGGGAATTTTCGGCGGCATGAATCCGCAGGCTCCGGGCGGACAACAGAAAAAGCAGGATCGCGGGCTCAATGAAAATTACGGCCGCGAAGTGATGGAACTGCACACGATCGGCGTGGACGCCGGTTACACGCAGCAGGACGTGATCGCGATGGCCGAGTGCCTCACAGGATGGACCGTCCACGAACCGCGCCGCGATCCCGAATTCTTTTTCGACGAGCGGATTCACGCGCGCGGCAAGAAAATCATCATGGGCCGCACGATTGACGCGGGCGGAATGAAAGACGGCGAAGAAGCCTTGAAAATGCTCGCGAGCAATCCGAGCACCGCACGATTCATCTCGACCAAGCTTGCGCATCGCTTCGTTTCCGATCATCCGCCGCAGGCGCTGGTGGATCGCATGACGCAGACCTACATTTCGTCGAGCGGCGACATTCACAGCGTGCTGAAGGCGATGATTTATTCGCCGGAGTTCTGGTCGAAGGACGCGTATCGCGCAAAGGTGAAAACGCCGTTTGAACTGGTCGCCAGCACCGCGCGCGCGCTGAACGCCGACGTGCCGGTTTCCCTGCCGCTCATGCAATGGACCGCACGCATGGGCGAGCCGCTATTCCAATGCCAGCCGCCCACGGGCTATTCCGACAAGGCGGAAACGTGGGTCAATACCGGCGCTCTGCTGAACCGCCTTAATTTCGCGCTGACGTTTGCAACCGACAAAATGGGGGGCGCGAAAGTGGACCTCGGCGCGATCTTCGGTCCGGACGCGGCAACCGACGCGAATCTGACACTTTCTCGCGCGCTCGAAATTTTTCTCGATGGTCAGGTGGCGCCCGCAACGCGCAATACTCTCGAAGCCCGTCTGAACGACCCGCAAGTGTTGCGTGCGCAGCTTGACGATACGGTGAAGCAGGTGAACGAAGGGTTGATCGCGGGATTGGTTCTCGGTGCGCCGGAGTTTCAGCGCCGGTGAACCGGATTTGCAGGAGCAGAAAACTGCAATGAATATTTCTCGGCGATATTTTCTGAAGAACGGCGGCATCGCCATGCTGGGCATGGCATCGTTGCCGTCATTCCTTCAGCGCGCCGTCGCGGCCACGCCCGTGCCGAATAAAAAGAAAATGGTCGTGCTGTTTCAGCGCGGCGCGATGGACGGCTTGAACGTCGTCGTGCCGTTCGGCGAGCGCAACTACTATCAAATGCGTCCGACGATCGCGATTCCCGAGCCGCGCCGCGGTGGAGCCGAGGCTGCTCTCGATCTTGACGGTTTCTTCGGCCTTCATCCGAGCCTCGAGCCGCTCCATTCGCTTTTCCGCAATGGGCAACTCGCCGTCGTCCAGGCTGTTGGCTCGCCCGATCCCACGCGCTCGCACTTCGACGCGCAGGATTACATGGAGTCCGGCACGCCGGGGCTGAAAGCCACCGACGACGGCTGGCTCAATCGCGCTTTGCAGGCCGCCCCTGAAGAAAAGTCGTCGCCGTTCCGCGCCGTCGCGTTTGGCCCATATCTTCCGCGGACTCTGCAGGGTAGTGCGCCCGCCGTTGCGATCTCGGACCTGAAGCAATTCAAGATGTACGGCCCGCAGCAGACGGTCGAAGGCGGCTTCGAAGCGATGTACGCGCAGACTGTGGATCAGGCGCTTCGCGGCGTGGGTCACGAAACTTTCGAAGCGATCGACCAGATCAAGAAAATCAATCCCGACAACTATCAGCCTGAAAACGGCGCGCAATATCCGAAAGGCAAATTTGGCCAGAGCCTCCAGGAAATCGCGGAGCTATTCAAAGCGGACATCGGCCTTGAAGTCGCGTTTCTCGACAGCGGCGGTTGGGATCATCACGTCAACGAAGGCGGCGTACAGGGGCAACTCGCGAATTTGCTGCGCGATCTGGGTCAGGGAATCGCGGCGTTTCATCGGGATATGGGCGACCGCATGAGCGACGTCGTGTTCGTCAGCATGTCCGAGTTCGGCCGCACCGCGCGCGAAAACGGAAACCGCGGCACCGACCACGGCCATGCGAATTGCATGTTCGTGATGGGAGGGGAAGTGAAGGGCGGGAGAGTCTATTCGCGATGGCCGGGGATGAGCGAGGGTCAGCTGTATCAGGGGCGCGATCTCGCCGTCACCACCGACTATCGCAGTGTGCTCGGCGAAATCATGACGAGGCACCTCGGCGGGCGCGATTTGAAGGCTGTGTTTCCCGGCTTCGCCAATGATCCGCGGCAATTCCTCAACTTAATAAAGGCGTAGTCGCATTGCCACAGAGGCACGGAGCCTCAGAGAAACCGAGCAAACGAAATTCGAAGGTCGAAACTCGCGCGCGCCAAATCTGCAACACCGCTGGCGGCAAACACATTTCAATTGTTAGACCTGCTCTGTGCCTCAGCGTCTCTGTGGCTAGACGGATTTACGCCGAGCCTTTAATCCGCATGCCGTAGAACGACCGGTAAACGAATACATACGACACGACGAAGAACCCGGCCGCCAGCACGTGCGTCAGTCCGCCGCCGGTTTCGGCAGTCAACTTCACGGCCAGCTCCACCGCCAGCAATCCGAACAGCGTGGTGAACTTGATGACCGGATTGAGCGCCACCGAAGAAGTGTCCTTGAACGGATCGCCGACCGTGTCGCCCACAACGGTTGCGTCATGCAGCGGCGTTCCTTTTTGCTTCAGCTCGACCTCGACGATTTTTTTCGCGTTGTCCCAGGCGGCGCCCGCGTCTGCCATGAAGATAGCCTGATAGAGTCCGAAGATAGCGATCGAGATCAGGTAGCCGATAAAAAAGAACGGCTCGACGAACGCGAATGCCAGCGTGGCAAAAAACACAGCGATAAAAATATTGAGCATGCCCTTCTGCGCGTACTGCGTGCAGATCTCGACGACTTTCTTGCTGTCGGCGACCGAGGCTTTCTCCGAGCTCTCGAGGTTGATGTTGGCCTTGATAAACTCGACGGCCCGGTATGCGCCGGTCGTGACGGCTTGCGTCGAAGCGCCCGTGAACCAGTAAATCATCGCGCCGCCCGTAACGAGGCCCAGGAAAAATGGGGCGTGCAGCAGCGATATCTGATTGACATTCGTGGTGAGACCGTTCGTGAGCGCCATGATGATGGAGAAAATCATGGTCGTCGCGCCCACCACAGCCGTCCCGATCAGCACCGGTTTCGCCGTTGCCTTGAACGTGTTGCCCGCGCCGTCATTCGCTTCCAGCAAGTGCTTGGCGCGCTCGAAATCTACGTTCATGTTGAAGTCTTTCATGATCTCAGCCTGCACGTTCGGCACTGCCTCGATCAGCGAAAGTT
>JBAWGF010000279.1:0-5636 GCA_049592615.1 Candidatus Acidiferrales bacterium | reverse complement strand
ACCAGGCGCTCTAGCCAGGCTGAGCCACGCCCCGACGACAGGCACGCGGGCCAATTGCAGCTGCCCACGCGAAGGAATTTAGGATAGCACACATCTCCGCGGCCTAACCAGCCACGCGATTTCACCGCTTCTTGATTCCACAGTTTGTTCCGAGTCTTCCTGCGGCCATGCGCTGTGGGATTATAATGACTCGCGCGACGTTCCTGGCCGCCATGCAGAAAAATCAGCTCCAAAAACTCGACCGCTATCGCTGGCTCGTGCCGCGCTCGACGAAGCCCGGCATGCTGACGGACGCGCTGATTTACGCCGACGAGCATCTCCTGGAGCAAATCCTCGGCGATCTCTCGATCGAGCAGGCGATGAACGTCGCGTTCCTCCCCGGCATCGTCGGCCGCTCGCTTGCGATGCCCGACATCCATCAGGGCTACGGCTTTCCCATCGGCGGCGTGGCGGCGACGGATATTCATCACGGCGTGATTTCGCCCGGCGGCGTTGGCTTCGACATCAATTGCGGCGTGCGGCTGCTCGCAACCACGCTCGAGCGTGATGATGTCACGCCCCGGCTGCGCGAACTCGTCAACCAGCTCTTTCGCGATGTTCCCGCCGGCACGGGTTCCGAAGGGTCCGTCCCGTGCAGTCATCGCGAGCTGGACGACGTTCTCGAGCGCGGCGCTGCGTGGGTTGTCGAGCATGGCTACGGCGAACCCGCCGATCTTGAATTCTGCGAGGAGTCCGGGACGATGCGAGGCGCGAGCGCCTCGAAAGTCTCCGACCGTGCGAAGGCCCGCGGGCGCACGCAAATCGGCACGCTCGGCAGCGGCAACCATTTTCTCGAAGTGCAATACGTCGAGAAAATTCTCGAGCCCGAGATTGCGGAACAATTTGGCTTGCGCCTCAATCAGGTTGCCGTCCTCATCCACTGCGGCTCGCGCGGCCTGGGACATCAGGTGTGCACCGATTTTCTGAAAGTGATGAACGAGGCGATGCCGCGCTATTCGATTTCGCTTCCGGACCGCCAGCTCGCCTGCGTCCCGCTGCCTTCGCCCGAAGCAAAAAATTATCTCGCAGCAATGGCCGCCGCCGCGAATTTTGCGTGGGCCAACCGCCAGGCAATCACGCATTTTACGCGCGGCGCGTTCCGGAGAATTTTCGGCGAAGGCGCGCAGGTCCGTGTCGTGTACGACGTCTCGCACAACATCGCCAAGCGCGAGCAGCATCGCGTTGCCGACGTGGAACGCGATGTGATGGTGCATCGCAAGGGCGCGACGCGGTCGTTTTCCGCAGGTTCGCCGGGACTTCCCGGTGCTTACAAGGACGTTGGTCAGCCGGTGTTAATTCCCGGTTCGATGGGCACGGCGAGCTACGTCCTTGTCGGTAATGACCGCGCGATGGAGGAGACTTTCGGTACGGTTTGCCACGGCGCGGGCCGTGCCATGTCGCGGACGGCAGCGAAGCGCGGTCGCGACGCGCGCGTCGAAATAAAGAAACTCGAGGAGAAGGGAATCATTGTCCGCTCGGAAACGCGCGACGGTATCCTCGAAGAAATCCCCGAAGCGTATAAGGACATCGAGGAGGTCGTGGACGTGGTACACAACGCCGGACTCGCCCGCAAAGTCGCACGCCTTCGCCCTATGGGCGTCGTCAAGGGTTAGCAGTCACCTTCGCAGCTTCCGGCAGGCGAATGAGCCGCGCTTCGGTAATCGACGGAATCGCGCGGATGTTTTGAAGGATCGCTTCGTCCACTTTGCCGTCGAGCCGCACCAGCGCCACTGCCTCTGCGCCGATCACCGCTTCGCGCCGTCCGAGAGAAAACGTCGCGATATTTACGCCGAGACTCCCGAGCACCGTCCCGATTTGACCGATCACGCCCGGGACGTCACGATTTCGCGTGAGCAGTAGCGTGCCCTCGAGCGGCGCCTCGAGTTCGATTCCATCGATCGAAAGAATGCGCGGAGCTCCGTCGTACATCACGGTTCCCTCGGCTGAAAATGGACGGTCGCAATCGGCGCATGCGACTTCGAGCGTGTTCGGAAAGCCGCGCTCGCGCCGCCGCGTTGTTTCTTCGACGACCAATCCACGCCTCGCGGCTGCCTCGGACGCATTCACGAGATTCACTTTTTCATCGAGAACGGAATTCAGAACGCCGATCAGCACCGCGCTGCGCACCACGTGCGCTCCCAACTCCGCTGGTTCGCCCGCGTAGCGAATGCGAATGCGCCCGAAGCTCGGCGACGGCGCGGCCTGCGCCACCAGCGCGCCGAGGCGCTCGCCCAGTTCGAGATAAGGACGCAGCCGGCGATATTGTTCGGCGGAAAGCGCCGGCATGTTCACCGCGTTGCGAATCAGCCCGTCGGCCAGGTACTCGCGCACCTGCTGCGCGATCAGTGTTCCCACTTCTTCCTGCGCCTCGGCGGTCGAGCCCGCGATGTGCGGCGTGGCGATCAGATTCGGCAGGCCGATCAGCGGAGAATTTTTCGGCGGCTCTTCGGCGAACGTATCCACCGCCGCTCCGGCCACCTGGCCCGAGCGCAGAGCCTCCGCCAGCGCTCCTTCGTCGATCAGCTCGCCGCGCGCGCAATTAATCAGCCGCGTTCCGCGCTTCATCTTCGCGATGGCCGCGGCATTGATTATTTTTTCGGTGGCTCCGCTGAGCGACGTGTGCAGCGAAATCACGTCCGACCGCCGCAACAAATCGTCAAACGGCACAAGCTCCACGTCCACCTCGCGTGCGGCGGCCGGCGTGACGTAGGGATCGTGCGCCAGGACCTTCATTTCGAGCGCCCGCGCGCGCCGCGCCACTTCAGTTCCCACGCGTCCGAGGCCCAATAGTCCGAGCGTCTTTCCGCGCAACTCCGTTCCCGACGCCGAAGATTTTTCCCAGCGCCCGGCCTGAATCGCGGCATTGGATTGTGGCACGGAGCGCGCGAGCGCCAGCATCAGTGCGAGCGTGTGTTCCGCTACGCTCACGGCATTGCCTCCCGGCGTATTCATCACCAGCACGCCGCGGTGCGTCGCCGCTTCAACGTCGATATTGTCCACGCCCACTCCGGCGCGGCCGACCACCCGGAGCTGCGCGGCCTTTTCAAGCAGCTCGGCTGTCACCCGCGTCGCACTGCGTACGATCAGGCCGTCGGCGTTCGCGATTTCGGCCGGTAGCGCGGCCGCCGTGGGGAGCACGATCTCCCAGCCCGTTTCGCGCAGCAACGCGAGGCCCCGATCGCTGATCTTGTCCCCGACAATAATTTTCATGCATGCGAGCCTATCGGTCGCGACGTGCGGTGTCAATTGCTCCGGCAGAAGTGAGTGCGTGTGATATTCTTGATTGGGGAGAAGCCGAAAAATGGGCTATATCGATCGCATTCAGAATGACCTGACCGCCGCGATGAAAACAAAGGACGAGCTGCGGTTGAGCGTCCTCCGCATGGTCAAATCCGCGCTCAAGAACAAGGAAATCGAGAAATTGCGTCAGCTCGACGACATGGAATCTTTGCAGGTGCTGCAAACACTCGTCAAACAGCGGCGCGAATCGATCGATCAATTCACGAAGGGCGGGCGCAAGGACCTCGCCGAAAAGGAAGCGAAGGAAATCGCCATTATCGAAAGGTATTTGCCCGCGGCGCCCTCCGACGAAGAAATTCACCGCGCGATTGAAGAAGCGATCGGTGAAGCGGGCGCAGATTCGCTCAAGCAGATGGGCGCCGTCATCAAGGCCGCGAAGGCGCGGCTTGAAGGGAAGACAGTGGACGGAAAAGTTTTGAGCGACCGCGTCCGCGACCGCCTGAGCGGCAAATCCTGAAAACGGCGCCACATCTTGTGCCGCTGCCTGAAACCATCCCCGTCAAGTACACCGAAGAGGAAGCCGAATACGTCAGCATCCGCCCGGTTGTCCGCCAGACGTTTCGCGGCGCCGAACTGATCGACATGGTCCTCGGGGTTACGGGCAAAGATCTCCCGCGCATCCAGCAAATTCTTCGGTCGGGCACGATTGTCTTTCATTCTTACCGTTACTGGTGGCCGGGATTCGAAGCCGGCTCCGTCGCGCTCGCAGAAGTTCTCGCCGGCTATCCCGATTCGGATCACTCCCGCCCATTCCGCGCCGAGGCCTGTACCGAAGTCATCTTGGAATCGAGCGGCTCGCCCGCACGGCATTCCCTCCGCCTTCGACGCAACGAAGCGGACAAGAAACGAATTTTGCGCGCGCGCAGCTTCTGGGATTGTTTGATGGCTTTGGCCCGCGGAAAGCGGCCCGCGTACCGCGAATATTCCTACGCGTTCCGCGGCGACATCTATTTTGTTCCGCTCAGCCCTGAAAATATCGCGCACCTTGCATCGGACGCTGCCCGCTTCGCGCCGCGCTCGCTTCGCGCTCAGCTCGCGACCCTCGCCTCCGCTTCGCAGCTCGTCCTCGTCTGCCCGCGTCGTTGAAGACACGCAATCTTCGGGAATTGGATGCGACCTGCGTAAATGCTCCGCTACGGATTCGCGCGGCGTACGTCCGGTGATTTGGCGAAAACCATCACGCATTTTGCAGGGAATTCTCATTTCGAGGAATAGCCAGAGCAATTGTGAAGTCTGTGCAATTCATTGCAAACAGGGAAGATCGAGAAGTAGCGGAGAGCAAATGAATGTGCGCAACCCGCGTATCCGGCATCACACTCGTCCGTGACGCCCGGCACTGAAAACCTTCGAGGATAAAGCTATAAGCCCTCGCAGAGGACGGATTGAACTAAGAGCCTGCAGCCTCCCCAGGTTGGGAGGACAGGCACAAAAGCGGCATCGCCCTCTGACAAGTATCTGAGGAGACGACAATGTTTGCACGACATCTAACACTGCAACTGAAGCGCGGAGTGATCCGCGAATTCCCGAACGTTATCGAAAAGGAATTTCTCCCCCTGCTCCGCAAGCAGAAGGGGTTCCTTGAGGAATTTGTTCTGATCGCCCCGAACCAGATCGAGACGGTGGCCATCAGCCTGTGGGAACAGAAAGAGTACGCCGAGAAGTTCAATCGCGAAGTGTATCCGGAGATGGTGAAGCTGCTCGACAAGTACGTTGAGGGCACTCCGGTCGTGAAGGACTTCGAAGTGCAGTTCGCAACGCTTCCGGTGTTCGAGAAGTTTGCGAAGGCGGTAACCGTTTAAGCGATTTGTAGCTCGGCATGAAGAGGGGGCGCATTTTGCCCCCTCTTTCTTTGCCCTGAAGGTTTCCCTCGCGCATGACGCGTTGTATTTTGCAGTTTCCGCCTGCCTCCGGTTGGCATCCCGCTCGACCTGACCGCATTTGCGAAGGGAGTTCGCCCGCCGGGGCGAGCGAGTCAGCGATGGCGGCCGGCGAGGGATCTGCATTTGTTTTTATCGGTGTTCATCTGTGGTTGCCTCTTCTCCTCGTCTCGTACAGGTGTACTAGTCCTTGCCCGATTCTGTACCTTTGGACGAGTCCCCCTCCGCGCGCCACGTGCTAGCGTGGATCGAAGACGATGCGAACAAATCAAAACGCGCTCACAACAACAAAAGACGCCGTATCAGCTCCCATTTCGAGCCTTCCACAACCCATTTCTAATCGTCACCCCCGCCGATTAGAAACACACCCAACTCCTTGGAAACAAACGATCGGCGCTCCGTCTAATCGACACCAATGCT
>JBAWGF010000278.1:0-16081 GCA_049592615.1 Candidatus Acidiferrales bacterium | reverse complement strand
GCCGAGGCCGGCGGCAGCGGGGTTGAAGATCGTCACGTAAACAAGAATCAGCGTGATGGCAATAACGATGATGCTCGTCGTCCACGCCACCACGTTGAAGCCCCACGAGTTGACGTATTCGCCCATCAGGTCGCGGCGGTTGATTAGAAGCAGTACGAATATCAGCACGATCGGAAGCCACACGCCGTTGGCGACTTGCGAAAGCACCAAAATCTTCAAGAGTGGCGCCTTCGGAATCAAAATGATTCCTGCTCCAACCACGATCAGCAGCGTGTAGAGCGCGTAAAACGTCGGCGCCTCGCGCAGTTTCCGGTCAAGCCCTGCCTCAAACCCGAGGCCTTCGCAGATGACGTGCGCGGTCGAGAGCGGCAGGATCGACGCAGCGAAGAGCGAAGCGTTCAGCAATCCGAAAGCGAAGAGCGCTCCGGCCCACTTCCCTGCCAGTGGGACAAGGGCCTGCGCAGCCTGCGCCGCGTCTGTGATGTTGGTCATGCCATGCGCATGAAGGGTCGCCGCGGTGCAGACAATGATGAAAAACACGATGGCCATGCAGGAGACGCTGCCGACGAGAACGTCCCAGCGTGCGTGTTTGTATTGGCGCGGCCCGACGCGCTTTTCCACGAAGCCGGCCTGGAGATAAAAAAATTGCCAAGGCGCGATGGTCGTGCCGATCAAGGCCGTAAGCATCAAGAGATAACCCGTGTCCAGATGGATGGACGGCAGAACGGTTTCCTTCGCGGCAAGAAGCCAATCGGGTTTCGCGAGAACGGCGGAAAGAACGTAAGAGAGATAGAACGCGCACGCGACGAGGAAAATTTTTTCCACCTGGCGGTAGCTGCCGCGCACGACGAGAATCCAGACGGCGATCGCAGCAAGCGGAACCGAAACATATTTGCTGATGTGAAATATTTCCATCGAGGCGGCAACGCCGGCGAACTCCGCGACCGTGTTGCCGAGATCCACTGCCAGCGCGGCTGCCATCACGAAAAATGTGGAGCGGAACCCGAATTCCTCACGGATCAGATCGGAGAGGCCCTTGCCGGTGACGACGCCCATGCGCGCGCACATCTCCTCGCTGACGTAGAGAGCAATCGTCAACGGGATCAGGCACCAGAGAAGCGTGTAGCCGAACTGCGCGCCGGAAGTTGTGTAAACCGTGATCCCACCGGCGTCGTTGTCCACATTCGAGGTGATAAGGCCCGGGCCGATGACGGCGAGAAACACCGCGAGACGCCGCCGCGCGGACCGCGTGCGGCGGCCAAATCCTTCGCCAAGCGTTTTCCACTCGGCGAGAGTTTTCTCGATGTTCGACCACGCGTTCATAGTTTCGCGCGCATCCGGCTCACAATATCGTCCACGGTGATGGCGCCGATCGGCTGGCCTTCCACTCCCACCACTGCCAGGCTCCGCAAATTGTATTTGTCGAATAGCTCGAAGACTTCCATTTCGTCGGTCTCCGGCTTCGCGGATAGAAGCGGCTGAAACGCTAGTTCGGACATTCGCTGTTCGGGATCAGCCAGGATGAGCCGCGCCACCGGAACCGTTCCTGCAAGCGCGGCGTCGCGATTAATCAGGATAATGTTGTCGAGCTGGTCGAGTGCGATTTCGTGAAAGCGTATGAAGTCCACCACTTCGCCGCGGGTTGCGTCTTCGCCGACCACCACGATATCGGTTGTCATCATGCCGCCCGCGGTATTCGGTTCAAATTTGAGCAGCGCCTCGACCTCGTTCGCTTCGCGATTCTCCATTTCGTCCAACACTTCCTTGGACTTTTCCGGCTCGAGGCTCTGGATTAGATCGGCGGCGGCGTCCGGGCTCATTTCCTCGATGATGTCCGCAGCGCGTTCGGGATCGAGCTTTTCGACCACCTGCGTCTGAAGCCGCTTGTCGAGCTCGGAGATTGTTTCCGCCGCGGTCTCTTCGTCGAGCGAGCCGATGATGGACTGGCGCTCGGCGGGCGACAGCTCTTCCATGATGTCGGCAAGGTCGGCCGGGTGCAGAGCAGCAAGTTTTTGGCTCGAGAGGCGCAGTTTGACGCGCCGGAGCGGATCGGACTCTATGAGGTTGACGAATTCCCAGCGGATCGTGCGCGGCGGGAGTTTTTCCTGGATGCGCCGGATGGCCATCGGCGGCACGAGTCCAATCAACAAGCGGCGCACCGCCCCGGGCAATCCGACGTCCACCTGCGTGATTCGCAATTCGGTATTGCCGTTCACGCGCTGGTCCAGGAGCTCCACGTCGTTCACGCGAACCACTTTGCGTCCGTTCGTGTCGATGATCTGCTGATCGAGAAGGTCTTTGCGGACGGCGAGCCAGGCCTCGTTCGGGTGGTACAGCTCGAGAGCGGATTCGTCGGTGGTGAGCTTCACTCGGCCGGGAGCCACGGACGCGATCTGGTCGTAGCGGGCAATGAGCGGGCGATACTGGCCTCGTCCGAGGAGAAGTCGTGAGATGCGGTTCGGCTGGTCGGCCGGCTCGACGAACATTTCCTTGACTCGGCCAACGAAATTGCCGAAGGAATCATAGGTCTCGGCGCCCAAGACTTCCGTGGCGTGCAGCATGGCGGCTCCTTTGTACGCGGTGCCCGGCAAGCAGCCCGGGCATTGCCCATTCGACTGGCCCGCCTCGGCTAGCGGGTCCGCGCTGGCGGACACGCCCAAGGTGGCGACCCTGCCGGATCGCCAAAAAAAAATGCCCAAAGCCGGTAATCCCACCGGCCGCGGGCATACAAAGGTCGCCCCAAATTACTCTTGGCCGGTCCTCGCCTCCCTGGACCCTGCCAAAATGAGATCCGCAATGCCAAACGGACCGCATACGACGCGGGGCCAGCGAACTGAAACAAGCGGGAAGGTCTTCCACCCGTGCCGGGCGGTCCCGAATTGCCCGGCGGGGCGGTTACTCCCCGGCTCCGAATTGGACGAGCGTTCCATTCTCGTTGCGCTTGTCCTCGAATTGACTACTAAAGGCAGACGCAAAGTTTGTCAAGCTAAGAGTGGCGTTATTACAGGATTTTTACGCGTGAAGGAGCATATTTTTTGGAATTACGCCGCGCCGGCGGCATTCGGCGGCGTAAAGATCCCAATACGTGCCCCGAATATAGTCGCGCGGAGAGAATCCAAGAGCGCGGGCGGCACGATCGATTGCCCGCGGCATGCCTTCGAGCTCAAGGAACACTCCGACGGGTGTTTCATCCAGGTCCAGATGGAGGCCGGGAAGCCCGTATGTAGAGCGGAATTTCTCGTATCGGAAGCTGGGGCGGAAGCCGAGCGAGCGGAGCGTGGCGCTCCAGTGACTGGCGTCCCTAACCGTCAGTTCACTTTCAAGACGGTCTTTGTAACGGCGATATGTGTACGGGCTCGAACGGGGTGCAGTGGGAGCCGGGGGCGGTGCCTTTGACGTGAGAACAACTCGCGAGGGGCCCGCGGGCCTCGCGGCGGCAGGTGCGGAAGTCTCGACGCGGAGGCGGAGGAGGCGCCCGCAACGGCGAAAGGCGAAGTCAGGCGTGTCATAGAGTGTGTTTTGCTCGAGGACGCGGCCGCGAAATGCCGCGCCGATGCTGCGAAGCTGAGCGATGAGTGCGGTGAGGTCCGCGATGCGAAGCTTGATTTCGATTTCGTGCCTGGTGAGCCTGCCGCGAGCCATGCGCCGAGTATACCCGAAGCAAGATGTTGCCAAACGCGAGCGCGAGCCAGCATAATCGCTTCCCTGCCGCACCCAGCGCATCTATGACAGAGCCTACAACTCCGTTGATGCAGCAGTATCACGCCGCCAAGAAGCAGCACCCGTCGGCATTGCTGCTGTTCCGCCTGGGCGACTTTTACGAATTGTTTTACGACGACGCCATCTTGGCGTCGCGTCTGCTGCAAATTACGTTGACCGCACGCAACAAGGAAAAAGGGCAGCCGGTGCCGATGTGTGGAGTTCCCTACCACGCGGTCGAAAATTACATCGCGCGGCTGATTCGCGCCGGACACAAGGTCGCCATCTGCGAGCAGATGGAAGAGCCGGGACCGGGGAAAAAGATTGTGCGGCGGGAAGTGATTCGCGTGCTGACGCCGGGAACAGCGACGGGCGCGGGGCTGGTGGATGCGAAAGAAAATAATTTTCTCGCGGCGGTGGCGCGGCATCCGCAGGGCAATGCCGTCGGCCTTGCGTATGTGGACCTGTCCACCGGCGATTTTCGAGCGACGGAATTCAGCGGCGAAAAAGCCGAGGCGCGTCTCCGCGATGAACTCGGAATTCTGCGCCCACGCGAAATTTTGCTGCCGCGGCCGGTGACTTTGTTTCCCGCCGCGGTTCCTGCGGAGCTCGACGGACTGGGCGCGGTCGAGACGCGCCTTGAGGAATGGGTTTTCGAAAGCAGCTATGCGAAGCGGATGATCGAAGAACAGTTTCGCGTGGTTGCGCTCGAGGGATTCGGTCTGAACGGACACGCGCAAGCCACCGCTGCGGCCGGAGCGATTGTGCATTATTTGCGCGAGACATCTGCGATCGGCGCGCGAAAGGCCGAAGACGCGGTCGCGATTCCATCGCTGCGGCCCGCGGGCGCGGGACTCGAGCATCTCGACCGGATTGCATTTTACGAGCAGCAGGACGCCATGGTCCTCGATCAGGTGACGGCGCGGAATTTGGAGCTGGTCGAACCCTCGATGGGGGACGATGCCTCGGCGACGCTTCTTGCGGCGATGGACGAGACTGCGACAGGAATGGGCGCGCGGCTTTTGCGTGGATGGATTTTGCGCCCCGAGATTGACGTGGCGGAGATCGAAGCGCGGCTCGACGCGGTGGCGGAGCTGAAGTCACACACGGTGGCGCGAGAAGAAATGCGCAAGGGAATGGAAGGAATCCTCGATCTCGAGAGGTTGACGAGCCGTGTGACGCTGGGAGTCGCGACGCCGCGGGATTTGCTGGCATTGCGCGCGTCACTCGAAAAAATTCCGAGGCTGCGCGAACTGGTCGAAAGGATGGCCAGTTCGAATGCGGCAGCGGAGAAGGGCACATCGCTGCCCCATGCAGGTCAGACCGTGACTTCGTCGCATGCGGGACAGGGAGCGGCCGTTGCCATGTCACGCTCGCCGGAGGAAAGAGCGCACGCGATTGGAAGTACCACCGAAGCGAGGCTTCTGGCGCTGCACGGACAACTCGACGAAATGACGGACGTGCGGGATACCATCGCACGAGGGATTGCGGATGATCCGCCGGCGTTGCCGAACGATCCCGGCGTGATTCGCCGCGGATTTCATGCGGAGCTCGACGAGCTGCGCGACCTCTCGAAGCAAGGCCGGCAAATCATCGCGGCGATGGAAGACCGCGAACGAAAGCGCACGGGAATCGCGTCGCTTAAGATCCGCTACAACCAGGTATTCGGATACTACATTGAGGTGTCGAAGCCAAACCTGCATCTCGCGCCGTCGGACTACGAACGGAAACAAACGCTGGTCAATGCCGAGCGATTCACGACGAGCGAACTGAAGGAGCACGAGAGGAAAGTATTGACCGCCGAGGAGCGCATCCTCGAAATCGAGCGGCGGCTTTACGGCGAAATCCGCGAGACGATTGCGCGCGAGGCAGCGCGCCTGCGCCGCACGGCCGCGGCCATTGCGCAGCTTGACGTGCTCGTGAATTTTTCACGAATTGCAGCGGCACGAAATTACACGCGGCCGGAATTCACGGAGAATACGATTTCGACGACTCGCAAATCCGATCGCCGCGGCGTAATGATGATCGCAGGCGGGCGGCATCCAGTGATCGAAAAGCTGCTCGAGGAGCGCGGCGAGCGATTTGTGCCGAACGACATCTATCTCGACGACGCTTCGCAATTTCTGTTGATCATCACGGGGCCGAACATGGGCGGGAAATCAACATATCTTCGCCAAACCGCGCTCGTTTCGATTCTCGCGCAAATGGGATCGTTCGTGCCGGCGACGCGAGCGAAGTTGCCGCTGCTCGACCGCATCTTCACGCGAATTGGCGCGTCGGACAATCTCGCGCGCGGACGTTCGACATTTTTGGTCGAGATGAGCGAGGTGGCAGCGATTTTGAACACAGCGACGCCCGCGAGTCTCGTGTTGCTCGACGAAGTGGGGCGCGGGACGGCGACCTTTGATGGATTGTCGATTGCGTGGGCGGTCGTCGAGGCGCTGCACGCGGGAGCGCGTCCGAGGACGCTGTTCGCGACCCACTATCACGAGCTGACGGAACTCGAGCAGTTGTTGCCGGGCGTGAAAAATGTGCACGTCACGGTACAGGAAGCAGGGAGCGAGATTGTTTTCCTGCGGCGCATCAAACCGGGCAGCGCGGACAAAAGTTATGGGATCGAAGTGGCGCGGCTCGCCGGAATGCCGCAGAGCGTGATCGTTCGAGCGCGTGAGATTTTGCGGCGTCACGAGGAGAGCGAAGATAAATTGACCGAAGAGCTTTCGCCCGGCGCTGCGTCGGCTGTGCCGGAGCAGGCAAGCTTTCAAGCGATTGACGAGAAAGTGCTAGAGGCGCTACAAAACGCGGACCTGAACAAGTTGACGCCGCTCGAAGCGTTGAATTTGCTGGCGGCTCTTCAAAAACAGCTTCAGTGAACGTTGCTTCCTTGTGCCGTTCCTGCATCGTCTCCCTTTCAATCTGAGTTCATCTGTGTTTACTTGTCCTGAGGCCGCGTTGGCCGGCCGAAGGATGAGTGGTTGCATTTTGCGGCTGAAGCGAGAGGCAGAAGATGCGGGTGCTGGGGATGATGTCGGGAACGTCGGGTGACGGGATTGACGTCGCGCTCTCTCGCATTTCAGGCGCGCCGCCAAACGTGTCGGCGAAGTTCGAAGCGCACCATCACGTCGCATTCTCCCGCCGCCTGCGTGAGAGGGTTCTTCGCATTGCAAATATCACGCTGACGACGACCGCGGAAGTGAGCCAATTGAATTTTGTGCTCGGCGAAGAATTTGCACGCGCTGCGATTGCGGCTTGCAAGCGATGGCGCGCGCCGCTTGCCACAATCTCGCTGGTTGGATCGCACGGGCAGACGATATTTCACGAGGGCGGAAAATCGACGTTGCAGATTGGCGAGCCGAGCGTGATTGCGGAGCGCACGGGAATCACGACGATCGGAGATTTTCGCCCGGCGGATATCGCAGCGGGGGGACAGGGCGCGCCGCTCGTTCCGTTCGCGGACTATTTGTTGTACCGGCACGCGAAGCGGGGGCGCGTGGCGCTGAATATCGGAGGGATTGCGAACTTGACCGTGATCCCCGCAGGCTCGCGTGCGCGGGACGTCTTCGCGTTCGATACCGGGCCGGGGAACATGATCGTCGATGCGATTGTCGAGAACGTGACGCACGGCGGAGCGAGTTACGACCGCGATGCGCGAAGGGGTTTTCGCGGGAAGACGATTTCTGATCTGCTTGAGATGATGATGGGCGAACCGTATCTACGCATAAAGCCGCCGAAGACAGCGGGGCGCGAACAGTTCGGGCGCGCGTATGCAGGGGAAGTAATTGCGTGGGGCAGGAAACACCGGGCGCGGCCGGAAGACCTGGTGCGCACGGCGACCGTCTTCACTTCCCTTTCCATTGCGGATGCGTTCCGACGATTTATTTTCCCGCGGACGCGCGTGGACGAGTTGATCGTGGCGGGAGGCGGGGCGAGGAATCCGTTGATGATGGCGCAGCTCGCGGCAACTCTGCCGGGGATCGAGATGGTCCTGTCGAGCCGGTTCGGGGTTCCGACCGAGGCGAAAGAAGCGTTTGCGTTTGCGGTGCTGGCGTACGAGGCGTATCACGGGCGCGCGAATAACTTGCCCTCTGCGACCGGTGCGAAGCATCCAGCCGTGATGGGGAAATTAGTTCGGGGGACAAAACGACGGTGAGGTTGCAACGGCACATCCGCGCAATGATTGCGCTCAGCGCGATCCTCACTTGTGGCGCAATCGGGGGATGCAACTCAGGACGCGATGCGGGCGAACCGGGGACGGTCAATTTCCTGATTGAGGCGACACCGACGAATCTCGATCCGCGGATTGGGACGGATGCGAATTCGCAATATATCGACGCGCTGATTTTTTCGAGCCTCCTCGCACGCGACGCGCGGATGAATATCGTTCCGGATCTGGCCGAGCGGTGGGAGATGCCGGACCCGGTGACGTACATTTTTCATTTGCGCCGCGGCGTGAAGTTTCACGACGGTCGCGCGGTGGGAGCGGCGGACGTGAAGTTCACGTTCGATTCGATTCTTTCGGGCGCGGTGAAGACGACGAAGCGTTCCGCATTTGGGATGGTTGAAGCGATCGAGACGCGAGACGACTCGACGGTTGTATTTCATTTGCGCGAGCCATACGCTTCGTTTCTCTGGAATTTTACGCGGCCGGGCGTAGGAATTGTGCCGCGCGGATCGGGCGCGGAGATGGCAAAGCATCCGATTGGGAGCGGGCCCTTCCGGTTTGTGAGTGCAACGATGGATGAGGAAGTGATTCTCGAGCGCAACCCGGGCTATTTTGGAAGTACCACGGCGCCGGTTTCAGCTTCAGGTGCTGAAGCCCTCCTTCCCGTCAACAATAATTCTGCGGCAGGAATAAATTCACGGCCTTCTGGCGCGATCGAGCGGGTGCGATTCCGAATTGTGCCGGACGCGATTGTGAGGGCGCTCGAACTGCGAAAAGGGTCGGCGGACGTGGTGATCAATTCGCTGACGCCGGACATGGCGGTGACGCTCGCGAAAGAACGGGGAATCGTTGCGGACGATCAGCCGGGAACGGTGCTTGCTTACGTGGCGTTCAATTTCGAGGACGCGATCCTCGCGCATCGCGAAGTGCGACAGGCGCTTGCGTACGCCACCGACCGCGCAACTCTGATCCGGTTCATGTGGCGCGGACAGGCGCGGGCGGCGTCGAGCTTGCTTCCGCCGAATCACTGGGCGTTTGAGCCGAACGTGAAGCAGTACGATTACGATCCGGCGCGAGCGGAGCAACTCCTCGACGCTGCGGGGTACCGTCGCGGCCCGGATGGCGTGCGGTTTCATCTGGAAATCAAGAGTTCGACTGAGGAGTCCGCGCGGCTGCTGTGCGAGGCGCTCGCGGAGGAGTGGAAGCGCGTGGGCGTAGCGCTTGAGTTGAGGCCGCTGGAGTTTGCAACGTTTTATGCGGACGTTACGCGCGGAAGTTTTCAGCTTTACACGCACCGCTGGGTCGGAGGGAACAACGATCCGGACATGTTTGAGTTCGTGTTCAGCTCGAAGCGGATGCCGCCGGAGGGAGCGAACCGGGGGCACTACCAGAGTGCAGCGCTCGATTCCCTGCTCGCCCGTCAACACGTTGAGATGGACCGCGATAAGCGGGAAGCAATTCTGTCCGAAATTCAGAAACTGGTCGCAGAAGACGAGCCCTACATCAATCTCTGGTACGTGGATAATGTTTGCGTCCATCGTGCGCGGCTGGAAAATGTTCTGATTTCGCCCACAGGTGACTACGAGTTTCTAGAAAAAGCCACGTTGAAGTAGAACGGTTGCATCCTTGACCAATTAGAAGGACCTTGCTGCGTCCTCCGCTGTGTCGAAAATTTCGAACACCACGAAAAGTTTCGTGATCTTCAGCATGTCCTGCATGCGCGGGCTGAGATTGGCGAGCTTCAGCATGCCACCCGCCAATTGGGCAGACGCGTATAGCCTGGCAAGCAGGCCCACACCGGCGCTGTCGATAAAATAAACGTCGCCCAATTCGAGCACGACGCGCTTCGATTCCGTCAGCGTGGATTTAACGAGGTCGCGCAGACTTGCCGATTCCTCGCCGAGCACCAGGCGCCCGCTGCATTCCACAATCGTCGCACCTGCAAACGTGCGAGCGGTGAGATGGAGCGCCATCGACTCTCGCTTCCTAGCCGTGAAGCGCTTTCTCGATATCCGATTCGGGGACGGCGCCTTCGCGGACGATCGTCCAGCGCTCGTGATCGATGCGCACAATCGTCGATGCGAGGAGAGCGCCGGTTTCGCCGCTGTCGAGGATGAGCGGGAGGCGGTCGCCGAGCTGCTTCACGATTTGTGCGGCGTTGGAGCAGGACGGAAAGCCGGAAAGGTTCGCGCTCGTGCCGGTGATGGGTCCGCCAACGGCTTCGATGAGCGCCGTGATGATGCGCGAGTCAGGCCAGCGGAGCGCCACACGGCCCGTATTGCCGGTCACTTTCAGCGGTATCCGGTGCGTCGCTTCGACGACGAGAGTCAGCGCGCCTGGCCAGAATTTGTGCGCGAGGGTGAGAAATGCCTTGGGAACATCGCGGATGAGCGTGACGGACTGCTCGATTGAGTTGATGAGAATCGGGAGCGCCCTCGTTTCCGGGCGTCCTTTGATGCGAAAGACTTCCTCGATTGCCGCGAGATTGAACGGGTCGGCGGAGAGGCTGTAAAACGTGTCAGTCGGAACGGCCACCACGCGGCCGCGCTGAATGAAGGGCGCGGCATAGCTGATGACGCTTGATTCCGGTGATTCGGATGAAATCTTAAGGACTTCTGCCGGCAAATTTTTGCTCGCGGCGGGTTACGCCGTCGTTCTGCGGCAAGCTACCACAGGAAAAGGTGGAGAAGCAAGAAGGCTGCGGGTTTACGAGGCGCAGAGCGGGTGTTACGCTTGCGGCATGGCCGAAAGACCTCCGGCAAATGGGAGCGGCGGCAGGCGCGCTTCGATTGCGGCGCCTCATGGGCCCGTGGACATTCAAGCGGACGTAATCACGAGCCGTGAGAATCGCTGGCTCAAAATGTTTCGCGCGGCGCTGCGAGGCACTGGCCCTGCCTCCGGTGAACTGATCGGAATTGAAGGCCCCAAATTGATTGAGGAAGCTGTCCGCTCGGGCCTCGTGGCGGAAGCGCTGCTCGTGAGCGATGCAGGCGAGCGGGAGCTGGAACGGATTCTGAAAGCGGCGAGCCAGACCGAAGCGGGCATCCCGAGGTCGCGGATTTTGCGGACGAGCGAAAAACTGTTCGCGACAGTGGCAGGTACGGAAACGCCGCAGCCTGTGGCTGCGCTGTTCCGGCCGCGCGAATGGACGTTCGATGATCTGCTCCGCGGACGGGCGACCCGCGAAGGCGCTTTCCGCGGAGACGCGGCGCTCGTCGTGGTGATGGCGGCGGTGCAGGACCCCGGGAACGTGGGAACAATCGTCAGGTCGGCAGAAGCGTTTGGCGCGACGGGAGCGGTTGCGACGCGCGGGACGGCCGATCCGTGGTCGCCGAAGGCGCTGCGCGCGTCGGCGGGTTCAGCGCTGCGATTGCCGTTGCTGCGCGGGTTGGCGATTCCAGTTTTGCTCGCTCAACTGCGAATCGCACAGGTAAAAGTCCTCGCGGCAAGCTCGGCAGTTGGAAGCGCCGGCACGAAAGTGGATTGGCGCGAACGGCTCGCGATATTTATCGGTAATGAAGGGACGGGGCTGCCGGCGGAAGTGACGCGCGCCGCGGATGCAACGCTCGCAATTCCCATTCGCGAGGAGATCGAATCGCTGAACGCGGGCGTTGCCGCTTCCCTGCTGCTGTATGAAGCCGCCAAGCAGAGGAAGGCAAATCCAACGACAGTCGAGCACAGATAAATCAGATAAGACTGAAGGCAGGCAAGCAAGGAAGCAAAGAAGCAAGGAGAGAAAGGTCCGTGGGTCTGTTCCGAGCGATGGAGATGGAAGAAGAGCCGCTGGCGGGGCGTCCGCTGGCTGACCGGATGCGTCCGCAAACGCTCGATGAATTTATCGGCCAGGAAGAATTGCTCGGGCCGGGCAAACCATTGCGGACGCAGATCGAGCGGGACGATCTCGGCTCGATGCTTCTGTGGGGGCCGCCCGGATGCGGAAAAACAACGCTCGCGCGAATCATCGCGAAGCGGACGAAATCGGAATTCGTTCCCTTCAGCGCCGTGCTCGCGGGAATCAAAGAGATCAAAGAAGTGATGGCCAAGGCGGAGGGCGCGCGGCGGTACGGGCGGCGGACGATCGTGTTTGTGGATGAAGTGCACCGCTTCAACCGCGCGCAGCAGGATGCTTTTCTGCCGCACGTCGAAGCGGGAAATATTTTGCTGATCGGCGCGACAACGGAAAATCCGTCGTTCGAGGTGATTGCGCCGTTGCTCTCGCGGATGAAAGTGTACGTCCTGCGCGCGCTCACGACGGAGCAAATCGTCGCGTTGCTCAAGCGGACTCTGGCGGATGATTTGCGCGGGCTCGGCAAGGAGCGGGTGGAGGCCAGCGACGAAATTCTCGAGCGGATCGCGATTGTGGCGAATGGCGACGCGCGCGCAGCCTACAACACGCTCGAGGCTCTGGTGATGGGAACGCCTCCTGCGGCAGACGGAAGGCGCGTGTTGTCGCAAGCGCTGCTCGAAGACGTGCTGCAAAGAAAGCTTCTGCCCTACGACAAGTCAGGCGAGGAGCATTACAACCTGATTTCGGCGCTGCACAAGTCCGTGCGAAATTCCGATCCGGATGCGGCGCTCTACTGGCTGGCGCGCATGCTCGAATCGGGGGAGGACCCGCTGTATCTTGCGCGGCGGATGGTGCGGATGGCGAGCGAGGACATCGGGCTCGCCGAACCGGGAGCGCTTGCGGTGACGCTGGCCGCAAAAGAGGCGTTTGAGTTTCTCGGGCCGCCGGAGGGAAACCTGGCGCTCGCACAGGCGGCGGTCTATTTGTCGCTCGCGCCCAAATCGAACGCCCTTTACACGGGATATGGCAAGGTCCACGAGGATTTGCAAGAAACCATCGCCGAACCCGTTCCGCTGCATCTAAGGAATGCTGTCACAGGATTGATGGGAAATCTCGGGTACGGCAAGGGCTATCAGTACGCGCACAATGCAGAGGAAAAAGTGACGGACATGACGTGCCTGCCGGAAACTTTGCTGGGGCGGACGTATTACCGGCCTACGGATCAGGGATTCGAGGCGAGGTTGAGGCAACGGCTCGAAGAAATCCGGCGAATTCAAAAGAAGCCGGGCGAGGGCAAGACGAAGTGAGCACTCGGCGAATTGTGACGATTATGAAGAGCGTCACCGCGAACAGTGGCGCGGTTGCGGCAATTCTTGTGCTTGCGCTGCTTCCTCTGCCGGTGATGGCGCAGCTCGTAAAGCCGCAACTGACGATCGAAGAAGACTGCCAAACGTTTGCAGTGTCGCAGGACAACAAAATCGTGTACGCAGTCTCGCACCTGAAGCGCCTTAAAAAACTGATTCTCGAGCGGGACGACATCTGGGTCTCGTCGGCAGACGGGAAAAAGAAAAGAATCCTTGAGGGCGATAAGTTCATGCCGGCAACACAAACGACCAGTTTCACGGTAACGTCGCTGGCGTGGTCGCCCGACGGGCAGCGCATCACAGTTGCGATGGAAATGCAGGTGATGAGCGAAAATCCGGAAGCGGCGGCAAAAAGCGGCAGGTCGGTTCTACTTCTCGATGAAGAAGGACGCGAGATCTCGATAGCCGGGAACACGCCCGCAGCGGCCCCGGCTCCGGCGGCGCCTGCAAAGCCGGCCGGTTTCAGTTCGAGCGATGATGCTCCCGCGCCTTCGGCCGGGCCACCGACGAGACCAAGCATGATCGATAGCGTATCGAGCGGCGTTTGGCTGGCGGACGGGACAACAGTTGCTTACCTCACGGGAGCCGGGCCTTATCAAATCAACACTCTGCGGCCGGCCGATGGACAGAAGAAATTGCTATTCGAGGGACACACGTTTCAGGCTGTTGAATGGGACGCAAGGCGCAATCAGGCATTCGGGATAACGCAGGGACTCCGTGGACCGCTCGTCCTCATGCAGCTCGACCTGGTGCACGAAACATTGAGAGAACTCGCAGCACCGCCAGGTTACGACGGGCAATTAAGCGTTTCACCCTCGGGAAAAAGAGTGGCGTACTTTTATAATGGAGACGTCCTCGAGGTGCGCGACGTGGCGCATCCGGAGAATCCGATGGATGTTCGCGTCGGGTACGGGCGCTTCGAATGGAGCAAGGACGAAAGACGAATTCTATTGAAGCGCGGGCCGGAAAAGCGGTCCGGAAATCTCGTCTGGATCAGTTTCCCCGAAGGTAATTTCAAGCCGTTCCTGCACGACTTGATCTTTCACGATTTCACGATTGCGCCGGACGGGGAGACGGTCGTGGTGACGCAGCCCGGAAAACGAGTGCTGATGGTGTACAGGGTGAAATAAGTCGCAGGGTCTGCGCGAGCCGGTAGAAGCCTTCCAATTGGTTTTCAGCGAATCCGAAACCGCTTGACGTGCTCCTTCAGGATGCACGAATCCATGATGACGAACAGGCCGGCGCGGCGGGCGCGTTCGGCGGCTTCCTCGTCAATCACACCCTCCTGCATCCAGATCGCGCGAGCCTTGATGCGAATGGCCGAATCAACAACCGCTGCGATGAATTCGGTGCGGCGGAAGATGTTTACGATGTCCACGCGTTCCGGAATGTCCTCCAGGCGCGGGTAGGATTTCTCACCGAAGACTTCCGATTCATTCGGGTTGACCGGGATGATCCGGTAACCCGCGGTCTTCATATATTCCGCAACGCCATAGCTGGGCCGCACGCGCCGATTCGACAGCCCAACGACCGCGATCGTCTTGCTGGTTTTGAAAAGTTGGGCGACGGGATCTTCTGAGGTGGCTGGATTGGATGTTGCCTCGGGAATGGTGTCTTTCGCTGGGCCGGTCATCTGTCTATTCGGTTCCCCCTGCAAATCATCGTACCGGATGAATTTGCATTCGGAGCCGTCAATCTCCTTTTGCGCGGCTTTCCGAGCGGGGCGTCGCGGCGGCATGAACGTCCGCCAGAGCCTGGAGGAATTTCTGGTTTTCCTCGGGCGTGCCGGCAGAAACGCGAATTGCGTGAGGGAAACCCATCCAGCGCATGGGCCGGACGATAACTCCGCGCTTCAGAAGTTCCTGGCACAGTGTTTCCGTCTCGTTGTCGAAATTGGCGAGAATAAAATTTGCAAATGAGGGAACGAAAGGAACGCCGAGCTCTTTCAGGCCGGAAGTAAGCTGCGCAAGGCCGGCGCGGTTCGAGTCGATCGAACGACGAACGTGCTGCGCGTCGCCGAGCGCAGCGAGCGCCGCGGCTTGAGCGATGCCCGAAGTGTTGAACGGTCCGCGAATTTTGTTGATCTCAGCGAAAAGGTGCGCCGGACCGATGCCATAGCCGATCCGCAGGCCGGCGAGTCCGTACACTTTTGAAAATGTGCGAAGGACGATGAGGTTGCGGCTCCGGCGAACGATCTCGATGGCGCGGGAATAATTCGGATGGTCCACGTAGTCGCAGTAAGCCTCATCGAGCACAATGAGGACGTCTTCCGGGGTGCGTGCGAGAAAAGCATCCAATTCATCGGCGGTGAACATCGTGCCCGTTGGATTATTGGGATTCGCGAGATAGATGAGCTTCGCATCGGGCGGCAAATCGCGCGCGATGGCTTCGAGATCGAAGTGGAAATCGCGCATCTGAATTTCCACGTAGCGCGCGCCGGTGGCGCGAATGGCGATCTCATAGAGCGGGAACGACCCGGCGGATGTAACGCCGGAGCCCCCCGTCCGCAAAACGAGCCGGGCGGAAAGGTCGATCAGCTCGGTTGAGCCGCCACCGAGAATGATATTTTCCGCAGGGATCGCATGTCTCTTCGAGAGCGCTTCGCGCAGATAGAAGCCGCTGCCGTCGGGATAACGGTTCGAGCCGGCCAGCGCTTTTTTTGCCGCTTCGATGGCGCGCGGCGACGGCCCCAGCGGATTCTCATTCGAAGCGAGCTTGATCGCAGTTGTTTTCAATTCTCGCTCGACCTCCTCAATGGGTTTTCCGGGGACGTAAGGTGCAATTTCGCGGATGAAAGGCGGCACGAGGTCAATGTGCGGCTTCGTCATTCGATGCAGTGCCTCGCTTGCCTCAATGAGATTTTCTCGAAAAAGTCTGTGCGCCAGATTTTGGACGCGCCGCGTGAGAGCGGGGTTTCGCGCCCTCGTGCGCCGAGTCTCGCCGGGAGCCATTCGACGCCGGTCTTGCACTCCGTGCGTGCCGATGGGATGCGGGACGCGTCGTGACTTTGCCCTCGAGCGTGCGAATCAACCCCGCCACTTCGGCTGGATTGAGTGCGCGATGCTGGCC
>JBAWGF010000277.1:0-2644 GCA_049592615.1 Candidatus Acidiferrales bacterium | reverse complement strand
ATGACACTGGTATGACACCGCGCTGGTGATACATCAAACGCCACTACGTGATGGGGATCACATCACTCTGCAACGAGACACGCCAACATCTTAAAAGAATGCGCAGGTCGTTTACCTGCTAAAATGGAAGTTGATGCGAAGGGTACTAATCCTCGGTCTCGCGTTGAGCGTCTTTAGCTCTGGCTTGGTGCCGCTTTCGGCTTGCGCTTTGTTTTCGTCAAAAATTGCCGAGTGCGCGCAGCCGACTGCCCAGTCGCCATGCGATCACATGTATGTCCACAATGCAGGAATTCAATTGTCCAGAGGTTCAGATAAATCCTGCTGTATCAATTCCCAAGTTCCCCTCCCGGAATTACAGTTCAAAGGTGTCGAGGTTGGGCCGGCTTTTTCAATTGCTATCCCGCAGAACGAGCTTGTGCTCCCGAGTGCCAGACCGAACAGCACACTTCTTGTCTTCGAAAACCCTTCACCGCCCTCCCTTCAATCCCTTCTCTGTACCTTCCTAATCTGAATCTGTCCTGATCTCAGCTAACCCTGCGCACACATGTTTATTGTGCGTTCTGTTTCCATAGCTTTGATTACGTGGATCGAGGTCAGCCGGATTTTGGCCCGATACCTTGAAAGGACAGTTTATGAAGTTCACTTCGATTTGGATTCTCGGAGTCTCGCTCCTTGCATTTGCAGCACCCCGCGCCCGCGCTCAAGACGCTACAGTCGGGGGAGCCACAAAACTCGCAGACCTTTTGACTGAAGCAGAAAAAAACAATCCTCAGATACTGGCGGCGAGGCACAGCTGGCAATCGGCGAAGCAGGTTCCGACACAAGTCGCCACACTGCCCGATCCCCAGGTCGTTCTGCAGCAGACGAATGTGGGCAGTCCACGTCCGTTCGCAGGGTACACCAACAGCGACTTCGCCTATATCGGGCTGGGCTTTTCGCAAGACCTACCTTATCCCGGCAAGCTGCGCCTTAAAGGCGAGATCGCTCAAAAGGAGGCGGACGCAACCCAACAAAAATACGAATCCGTCCGGCGAGCAGTCATGGCGGATGTAAAGATGGCCTACTTTCAATTGGGCTATCTGGCCAAGAGGCAGAAAATTCTCGATGAAGACGCACAACTCCTTCAGCAGGTTGAACAGGCGACGGAGTCCCGCTATCGGAACGGCATGGGAAATCAGCAGGACGTTCTCCAAGCCCAACTCGAACGCACCAAGCTGCTTCGTGAAATCAACACGAATCAACTGGAACAAGGAAAAATGCAGGCATTACTAAAGAATCTCCTGAACCGCTCACAAACCTCGGGAGACATTGAAACAGCAGAGCTCTCCGAAAGCGCCCCTGCCTACAACTTCGATCAGCTGCTGGCCGAGACGAAAGCCAACAATCCAGGTCTCGCCGGTATGCAAAAGATGGTCGAGCGCGGGGAATTGCAGATCGACCTCGCGAAGAAGGATTTCTATCCCGATTTCAATGTTCAAGGAATGTGGCAGCGCACAGACCCTTCGCAATTCCGCGCCTATTACCAATTCACCGTGGGCATGCGCATTCCGATCTACCGGAGCCGTCGCCAACGGCCCGAACTAGCCCAAGCAGAGGCCGACCGGGACCGCGCAAAGAGTGAATTTGAAATGCAATCGCAGCAGACCGCTTTCCAGCTTCGCCAGCAATTTCTCACGGCGGAAAAATCAGCGGAGTTGCTGAAGATTTATCGCGAAGGCTTAATACCGCAAGCGCGCGCCGAGCTACAGGCGGGAATGGCCGCGTATCAATCCAATCGCCAGGACTTCCAGGCCTTGCTCGCATCCTTCCTCGATGTTTTGAAGCTTGACGAAGAATACTGGCTGACGCTCTCTGAACACGAAACCGCCTTGGCACAGATGGAAGAACTGACTGGAGTAACGCTGCGCTGAACAGCGGCGCAAAGGAATCGTTCCATGAAAAATTATCGAACTGCATTCATCATCGTGCTCGTCGCAAACCTAATTCTGGTCGGAGTGCTTGCTGGTTTCTGGTGGCGCTCGCATCATCCCATTGGCACAAACACCGTCGCCACACCCGCCTCCAGTCCTGTGCCCCAGCAGGAGATGCGTCCTTCTGCAGTGGCGCCGCCGTCGCCTGCCGAGACGCCGCTCTCTCCCATCCAGCTCTCGCCCGACCGCCTGCAATCCATTGGGGTGAAGTTCGGGGTCGTCGAGCGGAAGGATTTGAAGGACACCATTCGCACGACGGGGACGGTCGCGATTGACGAACGCCGCGTTTCTTACGTGCAAACGCGCATTTCCGGCCACATCGAGAAGGTTTTTGCGGATGCCACGTACCAATACGTGAAGAAGGGCCAGCCGTTGTTTACTCTCCATAGCCCGGAACTTATCACCGCCGAACGCGAATACCTTCTTGCCAAGCAGAATGCGCAAAACCTCTCGCAAAGTACAGTTCCCGGCGTTGCGACAGGCATCGCATCCCTTCAGGAATCCTCTCGTGAACGCCTGATGCAATGGGACATTCCTCCACAAGAAATCGCCCGTCTAGAAACTTCTGGACAGGTTGGCGAGACCCTGGAAATTGACTCTCCTGTTTCCGGCTATATCACCGAGCGCAATGCTCTTCCCAACTTAATGGTGCAGCCGGATACGCGGCTCTACAC
>JBAWGF010000276.1:0-20384 GCA_049592615.1 Candidatus Acidiferrales bacterium | reverse complement strand
GTTCGCCGCACGAACGGGGAATCTTCCAGGAATCGCGAAGGCGGAAATGGTGCGAATCGCCCTTTCGGGTTTCTAGGAAAAAGAAAAGTACACCCGCCCCCTAACAGGTGCGCAGTGGTTGATGGAGCTAGATGAAAGCGCGATGAATACTGGCTAGATTCGCCAGGTCCTGATTTCCATATTCGAAAAGGATTGACTAGGGGCGTTGTTGCCTGGGAAGGACCTTCGTTTCGGTTCTTCCGTACTCGAATCGCAGGACCCATTCGCTCGGCACGTTTTGACCATCCACCATCGCAGGCGAGAAAGTCCAATTTCGCGCAGCCTGGAGCGCGAGATCGGCAAAGTACTTACTCGGTCCGGGCGAATCGAAAGACGCATCGGCAACTTTGCCGGACGGGTCCACGGAAACTCTCACGCTGACCCTCACGGTGCCATGGATCGTGTCTAACGCCTTCTGCGACGCTTCGGGCAAGACCTGATGAACCACCTCGCCACGAACTTTCACTGCCGCAGGAGCTTTCATTCCGGCATCGGATCGAACGGGAGGCGCAGAGGGAGTGACGGCAGCGGAAATTTGTTTTTTCGCGCTCACTTTCTTTGCGGGCTGTGCCGCCGCAGGCACGACGCGAGTGGGCGCCGGTTCCGGCGGGACAATCGGTTGCGCGGGCGTATCAACGGGCACTTGATCGGGCTTCGATGAAGGTGTTTGCTCGGATGCGCTGGATGAGGACGGCCCAACATCCGGTCCATGATGGAATAATTTTGGGACTATCAGAAGCAACGCGAGCGCGACGCCAACTGCGACGGCGGGGACAATGAAACGCGGCTTCGCGGAAACTTTCTGTGGAGTCGGAGCCGGCTCCTTTGCAGGCAACGAAGGTGCTGGATTGAGGCGCGCAGAAATTCCGGCGACAGTCCAGCGCCGCTCGGGATCACGGCGCAGACAATTTCGCGCGATTTCGCGAAACGGCGCCGGGACCGTGTCCGGCAACATCGGTTCGCTCTGACCCATCCGCTCCCAGACGGGCAGACGTTGCGTGAGGACTTCGACCAACGTCATACCCAACGACCAAATATCCCCCGCGGGCGAGAGCCCTCCGCTCGCAGCTTCCGGCGGGTCGTAAACGCCCAACTTTCTTTGATTGCGGCTCGACTCACCAACGCGGCAGATGGAATCGGCCGACAGCTTGAGCTGATCGCCCATCGCCATAATGTTTGCGGGCTTTACGCGACCGTGCAAAAAACTTTTGTTGTGAAGGTATCCGAGTGCGTCCAGAGTAGGCCCAAGCATGGCGCTCGCTTCCGATGCCGTGAGCGCGCGTTCGGGAAGAATCTGCGACAGGTCTTCATCGGCGCATTCCATCACAACGTAGAGCAAGGCGACCTCGTCCAACTGGCAGCGGCCCGACTGAAAGACAGGGAGCAAGTGCGGATGTGAAAGTTTTCCGGCAAGGGCCCACTGCGAAAGCTGATGCTCTGCGTTTCCAGTGTCGGCAGAAATCAGCTTGATCGCGGCTTTTTGAAATTTTCCTTCACCGTGTTCGGTGAGAAATACGGCACTGTGATCGGAGCCGCCCAAATACTGGCGCAAGTGAAATTGTCCATTGACGACTTGACCTGTCCAGAGTTTCCAAGACTCGTTCATTGTGTTCCTCGCCGGTCTGCTTCCAACCGCTCCTGCATTCGTGGCCGAGCAGCGATTTCGAGTCTCGCCCGTAAACTAGCGCCATCGCGTCTGAGAAGGAACTCCGACTCTAAGCCGTCAAATTGGCAGGCGCCGTGATGCTCGAAACTCTTCTGCTGGGCTTCGGTATTCCAGGCTGGGTATTTACCGGGTGCAAAGAGCGGTCTCCCCCGTTGCCCAAATTCCCTGGGAAGGCCATCTGCAATATAATGAAACGATTCAAGTGGAAAAGTAAAATGCCGCTTGTCCAAAAACACATGGCATCGAAACAGGCCATCCCGCCCACACATGCTGGAACACAGATCGGAGAGCCGAAACATGTCTGAGCCAGCCGCAGCAAGGAATCCCGCAACGATTCGGCATGATTTCGCCGACGTCAACGGAATCCGCCTCCATTATGCGAGCGCCGGACAGGGCCGGCTGATTCTTTTCCTCCACGGGTTCCCGGAATTCTGGTACGCGTGGAAAGATCAGCTCGCCGAATTCGGCCGCGACTTTCTTGCAGTCGCGGCCGACATGCGCGGCTACAACCTTTCCTCGAAGCCGGCGGAAGTGGAGCAATACGACATGAGTTTTCTCGCCGGCGACGTTCGCGCACTGATCCAGCATCTCGGCGCGAAGTCGTGCTGCCTCGTCGGGCACGATTGGGGCGGCGTGGTGGCGTGGGTAACGGCTATCGCATTTCCAGACGTCATAGAAAAACTCGTCATCATCAATGCACCACACCCCGCCGTGTTTGATCGCGAGCTTCGCGAGAGCCCGGCTCAGCAGCAAGCCAGTCAATACATGCTTTTCTTTCGCACCCCGGAGGCCGAGGCGCTTCTGTCTGCGAATAATTTCACAAATCTGGAGGAGGGAATTCTTGGTGAAGGAATTCGCCAGGGATATTTTACCGAAGCGGACCGACAGGTATACCTCGAGGCGTGGTCTCAGCCGGGCGCGCTCACCGGAGGACTGAACTACTACCGGGCGGCGGAGGCCGGCCCATCAGCTGGTCACGGGTCAAGGACTGCACAGTTGACTGCCAGATTCCCGTCGCTGGAAGTGAAGCCGCCCACACTCGTGATCTGGGGCGAGAAAGACCCTTATCTTCTGACCGGGAACCTCGACGGCCTCGAGCGCTACGTCCCCAACCTCTCCGTCGAGCGAATCCCTGACGGCACGCATTGGGTCGTCCACGAGAAGCCAGGGCTTGTTAACTCACTGATTCGCCGATTCATATCGGCCTGAATCTCCGGCGGGAATTTTCAACAGGCCCGGAGCTGGAAAAACGAACCTTGCCGGGTGTACCATACGCCTTCCTTTTCTGCCTTCTGACAGATTGGAATTCCCATGGCACTTTCAAATCCGGTTGCTGCAATTGTTCCAGAGAAGCGCATTGGCCTGGAAGTTTGGATGGACCGCGTGCTCGAAAAGGCGGAGCTTGTTCGCCACGGCTGGGACGCCGATGCAGTCCACGATTTGCGCGTCGCACTCCGCCGCTGCCGCACCATGGCAGACGCATTGAGCGAAGTGAATCCCGTCCCGGGGTGGCGGAAACTTAAGAAGTCCAGCCGCGGAATTTTTCACGAGCTTGGAATTCTCCGCGACACGCAAGTGAAGCGTGAATGGGTGACGAAGTTGGGTCCTGCGGGAGACCCGGTTCGCCGCTACATGCTCCGGATTCTGACCGGTCAGGAGCGGAAGCATCGGGAAGACGCGGCAAAAGCGCTCGACAAGTTTGACCTCAAGGACTGGCGGAAATGGTCCAAGAAACTCGGGCCTAAGGCGCAATTCTTTCCGCTGGAAAGCGTCGTTTTCCAACGGCTGGCACTTGCCAGCCTGAATGAATCAGTGGAGCTTTACCAGCGCGCCCGGAAGGGCCACAGCCGCATTGCCTGGCACCGGCTACGAATCGGCCTCAAACGCTTCCGCTATATCGTAGAAAATTTTCTCCCGCAGCGTTACGAAGCCTGGGGTGAAAATCTGAAGCGGATGCAGGATCTGCTCGGCGACGTCCACGACCTGGATGTCTTGCGAACGGAAATCCGCCGCAGGTGCGTGAAACTGGACCCGGCAGCGGTTGCAGCCTGGCTCGAGAGAATCGAGAACGAGCGTAAGGCACGGCTCGCGGAAATTCGTTTGAGAGCGGCCGACAAGGAGTTTCTTTGGCTTGCCTGGCGCTCGGGACTTCAGGGAGGAAATTCACTCCAGAAGGTTTCGCTACTGGAAGCCCAAGGCGCCTATTCCGCCAGTTGACGCAAGACCTTCGGCGTCAGGATCCAGCGCAGTTCCCATCTCCCATGAGAAGCGGCATGTTCGAGGCAGGCGATCCCCGCCTTCTTCAGCTCGGTGAAAACGCCGCGCGCGCCAACCAGCAGGGAAATCATCTGATCGAGATGCGGCGCGTGGCCAAAGCACATCACTTCCTTCGCTCTCAGTCGTGAGACTTCCTTCACCAAATCGGCGGGATTGGCGCCGGGCTTCAAAGCCTCGCTCGCGCGGATTTTTTCGGGAGAGAACTCGAGCGCTTCGGAAAAAATCTCCGCCGTCTGCGCCGCTCGAACGAATGGGCTGGTAATCAAAATGTCGGGCCTTGCACCCAGCGCGCGCAGGCCGAGCGCAACCGAGCGCGTCTTCTTCACGCCTTCGGCCGTCAGTGGTCTTTCCGGCTCCGACGGGCATTTGGGATCGGTTCGATCGACTGCGATGCCATGGCGTACAAGATAGAGGATCATGGTTTATGCGACCTTTTCTTTCCTCTGGGAGCGCCGGAACTCCGCTTTCAGGTGGAATTCTCTTTCGAACAGGTCTGCCTTCCGCGCGAGTCCTGTCAGGTCCAGCCGAGTTCCGTCGCCTGCTCGAACCAGGAAAATCGCCTTGCGGCCTGCGATTTGAACGTCCACGCCGGTGATGCGCTGCGCATGATCGGATTCGAGTTTTTCAGCGATGCGAAGCAGGGACGTGAGCAAGCGAACCTGGTGGCGTTGCGCTCCATCGAGCGCGGCATAGGAGGCGTGATCGAGCTGCGGCTCGGATTTGCAATTGTGGTAGCGGACAATCGCCGCGGCCATATCGCGCCGCCAGCCGCGCAGGCCCGGAATTTCGCCGTTACGGATCAGGTATTCGCCGTGCCGGTGATGCGACTTCCGATGAACGAAATGCCCGACGTCGTGAAGTAGCGAGCCAATTTCGAGAACGAGCCGCATCTCCGCGTCCATTTCGTGGATGGGGCGCAATTGATCGAACAAAGAGAGGGCGAGCCGGGCAACCTGATCCGCGTGCTGCGGGTTGTAGTCGAGCCGCCTTGCAAACCAGCGCGCGCCTGCCACGAACTCGCTTGCGCGCCTTTTTTCTTCCTCGCTCGTGGCGCCTCCGGAATATTGTGCAGCGACGAGATCGAGAAGAATTCCTTCGCGCACGCCGACTCCGGGAACGAGCATGGACCGCAGGTCGAGCCATTTCGCGAGCGTTGTGATTATGATGGCCGCGATTCCCATCACTTCAGCGCGGTCCTTCCTCACACGAAAAACCTTCATGCGTCTGGGAACATCCAGTCCCATTAGCCGCCACGTCTGATCCTGCAACAGGCGCACATTGAGGCTGGGTACTCTCCCCAGCATCGGTCCCGAAGCGATTCGGACGAGGGCCTCGGCATTGCCGCCACAAGCCACGGCAATCGCGCGGGAAAGTTTCGGCGGGGAGGGAAGTGCGCTGCGCAAAAGAGAGAGGACATGGTGGCGAAGCCGGCTCGCATTGTCTTCGTCAATAGCGCCTTCGATGGAATACGTTTCCATCAGCCGGATCGTGCCGAGCGGAAGCGCGATCCTGTGATTCAGCACGCCGCGCTCGAAGAAATTCAATTCCAGGCTCCCGCCGCCGAGATCGAAAATCAGCCGCGGTTGTATCCGGTCGCCCAACGCCCATCGCACCGCCGAGCAGACGAGGCGCGCCTCTTCCTCGCTGCTGATCACTTCGACTTCGATTCCGGATTTCCTGCGGATGCGGTCCATCAAGCGGCGGTAGTTGCGAGCTTCACGCGCGGCCGCGGTGGCGACGGCGCGGTAGGCGCCGACGCGGTGCTGGTCCATGCGGTCGCGGAATTGGCGGAAGACGCGGGCGGCGCGGCCGATCGTTTCCTCGTCGAGTATGCGGCGGGTGAACGCATGATGCCCCAGACGGACGGCCGCGCGTTCGCTGTCGAGTAATTGCAATTGTTCGGGTGAGGTGGCGCGCGCGATGACCAGACGAATCGCGTTGGATCCGGCGTCGATCGCCGCTAGTTGTACAGGAGCAGCCACTCTCAGCGCCAGAGGTGTGACAGGGCGTGCGAAGGCTGGTAGTGCGTGTTCCGGATGCCAAGGTGCGAAGCGATTCGCTTGCGGAGCACCCGGTTCACATCGGAGACGCTACCCTCGCCGTCCAATTCGATAAAGCCATGCCGCTTCGAGAGATATTCGAATTCGCGCTTGATCAGCGATTGATAGCGGATGAACGATTGAAACAGATCGTTCGAGAGTGACATGTCGCGGCCCGACTCCCAGTAGCTGATCGTCTGCGACTTTTTGAATTCCCGGTCGAAGGCCACTTCCGGCCGGAGGTTGAGCCAAAACGTCAAATCGGGCCGCAGGGCCATTTCGTAGATGCCGTGGAGATAGTCGCGACCGATGCCACGCACGGCCGAGCGCGCGATCAAAGTAAAGATGTAGCGATCCGCGAGAACAATCAGTCCGGAACGCAACGCAGGGAGGATGCGCCGCTCGAGCTGGTCAAAGAAGTCAGTGCTGTACATCAACGCGAGAGTCGTGCGCGTCACCGCATTTTCGGCCAGAAGCGCGTCGATGTCTTCGCCTACCAGGAACGACCGGCGGAGGCCCATGGTCTGGACCGCGAAGCCTTCGGACTCGAGCCATTCCGTGAGGAGCGAAATCTGAGTCGAGCGGCCGGAGCCGTCGGTGCCTTCGAGGACGACCAGCGTGCCGCTCAATTCCTCGAGCTTGACGCCGGGCATCGGGATTCCATAGAAGCGCGAAGGAACTTCGACGCGAGCGTTTTTTCCCTTTTTCGAGGGACGGCCGTTGGGTGCGACGGATTCCGCCTCGTTTTTTTCAGAACGCTTCATTTTTTCTTCGGCGCAAATTGGGCGAGGTCAATTCGCTCGCCGACAATTTGTCTCATCAGTTTCTGTAATTTATTCACGAGCACGGTTCCGTCCATCAGAACGAAATTATCGGCTTCGATCATCTGATCGTAATTCGTCAGTATTCGCTCCTGGAAAATGCGGAAACTCTCGGCGCGGTCGAGCGAAATTCCGAGATCCATCCCCGCTTCGTAATACTTCAGCTTGGGCCGCCCGGCAACGATGCGGTTGACGGCCACATCGAGCGGCGCGCGAAAATAAAACGTGATATCCGGAATCGGCGCAAAGCTGTAGAGGTTTCGCAGCCAGCGCGGGTCGCAACCGCGGGCCGCGTCGCGCGCGAAGGCGGTATAGATGTAGCGGTCGGCCAGGACCAGATAACCTCCGTGCAGCAACGGGAGAATCTGGCGCTCGCAGCGATCGGCGAAATCCGCCGCATGAAGCAGAGAAAACGTAGCCGGAGTCAGCAACCGCCGCTGCTTGCCGCGGCGGGTGGCAGACCTCACCAGCGGAGATGAATTCCATTCGGTGAAATGAATGCGGTAGCCGCCGATTTCGAGCCAGCGTTTCAACAAGTAGAGCTGGGTGCTTTTTCCCGAGCCGTCGATGCCTTCGACCACAACCAGGGCTCCCGGGTACTGGCGCTTGGTCGCCGGTGCTTTCACCGGGGCCGGTTCCGATTCAATTGGGATGTTTGGCGTAATGGTAGCCATCAAAAATCACCTGCATGGAAATGCCTATGATACTTCGGAACTATGAATCCCGGATGAAAAAAGTGTTACATCCCAAAGCGGGCGAGGTGGTGAGGTTTTTTCGTCGTGGCGATGTAGGCGCCGCCACAGGAAAGCGATATCCTCTGCACTTGGGTTCCTGGTACGCGGGTCTCAGCCGAGGAAGGACATTTGATGGCGACGATATTCAGCAAGGAACTCATGGTCAAGCCCGGAAAGAAGTTGAAGCTATCGAAATACGATCCTGAGGAAACATTAGGATGGCAGAAGAGCCAAAAGACGAAGGCGAGCCTTGCAAAGGCGCTCGAGAAGATCGATCAGCTGCAATACTTGCTGTACGCGGAAAGGAAGCGGGCGCTTCTGATCGTTCTCCAGGCTCCGGACACGGGCGGCAAGGACGGCACGATCCGGCACGTGATGTCCGGCGTGAATCCGCAGGGTTGCCGCGTGACGTCGTTCAAGGTTCCTTCGGCGGAGGAGGCTGCGCATGATTTTCTGTGGCGCATCCACAAGGCTGTTCCGGAGTACGGAGAGATCGGACTCTTCAACCGTTCCTATTACGAGGACGTCCTTGTCGTGCGCGTCCACAGCCTTGTGCCAAAGGACGTGTGGTCGCGCCGATATGATCAGATCAACCTGTTTGAGAAGTTCTTGCATGATAATAACGTGAAGATCCTTAAATTTTTCCTCCATATCAGCAAAGACGAGCAGAAAAAAAGGATCCTGGAGCGGCTCGACGACCCGCAAAAGCAATGGAAAGTCTCAGAGGCGGATTTTGCCGAGAGAAAATTTTGGGATGATTACCAGGCCGCCTATGAAGATGCACTCGTGCGGTGCAGCACTCAGGAGGCGCCGTGGTTCATCATTCCCGCGAATAAGAAATGGTTCCGGAACCTCGCGGTTTCCCACATCATTGCGGAAACTCTAGAGGGCATGAAATTGAAATTTCCCCCGCCTACCATGGATTTAAGAAATCTCAAGTGGAAATGAGCCTCTCGTTCTGGGCGGAAAATTTCTGCTAGAATCCCACGTCCCAGTAGCACAGGGACCATTGTCGATTTTCCGAATCGCGAAAGCCTGAGCGGGGTCACCTGGGACCCATGGAAGAAGCTGTCTTCCCTCGAAGTTTTCTGAAGACATATCCGCAGGCTGTGCGGGGCGAGGGATGCTTTGTTTATACGGCGGACGGCCGCCGTTTTCTCGACGCGTCCGGCGGGGCCGCCGTTGTAACCATCGGGCACGGCGTGGAAGAGATCGGGCGCGCAATGTCGGAGCAGGCGGCACGGCTCGCGTACGTTCATTCCTCGCAATTCCACACTGCGATCGTTGAAAATCTCGCGCAGCGAATTCTGGCTCTTGCGCCGAAAGTCATGCGTCGCAATGGCCGCGTCTATTTCACTTCCGGCGGTTCCGAGGCCACCGAAACAGCCCTCAAGCTCGCCCGGCAATACTGGATCGAGCGCGGCGAAACGAAACGCTGGCGCGTGCTCTCGCGCTGGCAGAGCTATCACGGCAGCACGCTGGGCGCTCTCGGCGTCTCCGGTAACTGGCGCAGGCGCGAGCCTTACGCTCCGATGCTCGCCGATTGGGGTCACATCCCACCCTGTTATTGCTATCGGTGCCCCCTGAACCTGCACTACCCTGAATGCAATGTGGATTGCGCCGATGAGTTGAACCGTTTGCTCGACCGCCAGGGCGCCGATGATGTCGCCGCGTTTATTTTTGAACCGGTTGTAGGCGCCACGCTTGGTGCGGTTGCGCCACCGGACGGGTATGTCGAACGAATTGCCGAGATCTGCCGCCGGCGTGGAATTCTCCTTATCGCGGACGAAGTGATGACCGGAATGGGCAGGACCGGCAGACCGTTTGCCGTGGAACACTGGGGCATCGTCCCGGACATGATCCTCGTCGGCAAGGGGCTCGCGAGCGGCTATGCGCCGCTCGGCGCTGTGATCGCATCCGGTCACCTTGCGGAGGCGATCTCGCGCGGGTCCGGGACTTTCCTTCATGGCTTCACGTACGACGCTCACCCCGTCGCCGCCGCAGCAGGAAATGCCGTACTCGATTTCATCGAAAGGGAAAAACTCATTGCGCGCGTCGAACCAATGGGGCGTGAACTTCGCACCGCTCTCGAGCCGCTGAAGCGATTCTCCGTGGTGGGGGATATACGCGGCAAGGGGCTGCTTTTCGGCATCGAACTAATCGGTAACGCGAAAACGCGCGAAGCGTTCCCGCCTGACGCGCGCATTGCCATGCGGATTCAGGAAGACGCATTCGATGCGGGCGTGATCGTGTATCCGATTCAAGGCTGCGCCGATGGAATGCGCGGCGACCATATTCTGCTTGCGCCGCCTTTTACGATCACGTCCACCATGATTCAAATGCTGACATCCGGGCTCGAGCGCGCCATCGGCGAACTTGAGCGAGCGCACGCCGCCGCGTTGGGAGGCACCTCTGCGCTTCACTGATCGTCCGTCTGACCGAACTGCGTCCGCTCTCCTATACACCGTGCCGCTCGGAGCCGGGATGGATTGAAGAGGAAGACGCAGGGACTTGCTCGATCAAGCCGCGTGGTGTGCTAAAGAAGTATAATTATCGGGAGGCGACGGAACAGCGCGGAAGTTGCTTCGAGAATCCAATGCTTGGGGAGGAAAAGGCGCATGAGGAGCTTCCTTCTGGGGATTATTTTCACAATTGTCATTATTTTCGTGGGCGGGTACCTGGCCCTCAAGCGCGGCTACCTGGATTTCGAGGCGGACAAAAAAGCGTCCCTCTTCGAAAAGCATGTCGCGATGGCGGCGGTGGATGCTTCGACGGATCGGCGGGCTCCGGAGAGGAAGAATCCGCTCACGGCCAGCGAGGAAACTTTGGTTGCAGGTTCGAAGCTCTACCTCGACCATTGCGCCGGATGCCACGGCACCCCTGGAAATCCCGAGAGCCAGTTTTCGCAGTCCTTCTACCCTGAGGTGCCGACGTTTTTCAAGGACGCGCCGGACATGGCCGAAAATCAGAACTACTACATCATCGAACACGGCGTCCGCTGGACAGGAATGCCCTCGTGGAACAAGACGCTGTCGAGCCAACAAATCTGGCAGCTCGTAACGTTTCTCAGCAATGTGGAGAAGCTTCCTCCAGCGGCCCTGAAAACATTCGAGCCGCCAGCGGCCGCGCCGGCAGAAGTGCCGGCAGCGAAGCGGTAGTCATTTGTCCGACAAGGGTTCTTGCGGTGGCGCCGGCGGGCTGGGTCATTCGATTGCCGTTCAGCGAACATCTCGCACTCTTACGTGTTCGGGAAGCGCTAAAAACATCACGCCGCACACCGCTGACTCCTGCTAAAATTTGATTTTCCGCGTGGGTTGGGCTAGGGTCTGAGCGGCTTCAGTTCGAACGATTCAACCGCGCCAAAATTCTTGCGCGGGCTGCATTCCTCCGACGGGGGTGAACGGGATGTCTGATGTTGTGGCAGAAACGGTGATTGCGACGCTGGCGTCTGTGAAGCGGATTCCCGCGGACAAAATCACGCTGGAAACGAACCTACAGGAGCTGGGAATCGATTCACTCGACGTCTTCACCCTTCTATTCGAACTCGAAAATGCCTTTAAAATCTCTATTCCGGACGACGACGTTCGGTCGATCCGCACCGTGAGCGACGTCGTGGAAGGCATCCGGAAACTGCTCGCCGCTGCACCGCCCAATCCGTCCATGGGTTCGGCCACACCTGCGGGCTGACGAATGGCGACCCGCCGAGTCGCAATCACAGGTCTGGGCATAGTTTCACCTCTTGGCCTGACCCTCCAGCAGAACTGGGAATCCCTCCGTGAAGGACGCTCCGCGATCGGCCCGATTCAAGACCTCGATTGCGCCCGGGTGGGATTGAAGATTCAGAACGGAGCACAGGTGCGCGGCTTCGATGCGACAAAGCATTTCGAAGGCGGGAGGGATGCCTATCTCGACCGCTTCGCGCAATTTTCCGTGGTGGCTGCGCGCGATGCCATTCGTGATTCCGCTCTGGAATTAACGCCGGTGTTGCGCGACCGCGGCGCCGTGATTTGCGGTTCGGCAGTCGGAGGGCAGTCTTCCATCGAAGCTGGATTCGAAGACCTTTACATTTCCGGCCGCGGCCGGGTTCATCCGCTGACGATTCCAAAAACGATGGCCAATGCGGGCGCGAGCCAGATCTCGATGGAATTGAAAATTCCGGGACCCACCTATACGGTCTCGACCGCTTGTTCTTCCGCCAACCATGCTATCGGACAGGCATTTCGCCTGGTCAGCCACGGCGACGCGGATATGGCGGTGACGGGGGGCAGCGAAGCTCCGTTTACTCTCGGAATACTGAAGGCATGGGAAGCCATGCGCGTAATTGCGCCTGACACCTGCCGGCCATTCAGCAAGGATCGCCGCGGGATGATTCTGGGAGAAGGCGGCGCAATGATGATACTCGAGCCGCTCGAAGCAGCCCAGGCGCGTGGCGCAAGAATTTATGCCGAGATTTGCGGCTTTGGCATGTCGTCGGACGCTCACCATTTGACGCAGCCGACCGTCGAAGGCCCTTCGCGCGCGATGCGTGAAGCACTTCGAGAGGCGGGACTCGCGCCGGAAGAGATCGGCTACATCAACGCGCACGGAACCGGGACACCCGGAAACGATCCGGTCGAGAGCCATGCGATTCGCGCCGTCTTTGGTGCGCACGCGGACAAGCTCGCCGTCAGTTCGACAAAATCCCTGCACGGGCATGCGCTCGGCGCCGCCGGCGCGCTCGAAGCGGTCGCCACAGTACTCGCTCTCCATCACGGCATCTTGCCGCCGACTGCGAATTACAATGAGCGCGATCCCGAATGCGATCTCGATTACATCCCCAATCAGCCGCGCGCGGCTAAAGTGGGAGCCGCGCTTTCGAATTCCTTCGCTTTTGGCGGCCTCAATGCAGTGATTGCCTTCCGTGCGGTTCCATACTAGCCCATCGATTGTTTGACGATCCCACACCCGAATCGAACGGTTAGAAAATGTGTTTCAAAAATGGGAGGAGGATGCTCCACGAGCCAGGCGAAGGGGACCAGCCGCGCGTGAGCTCGTCGGAAAGCGTAAGTGCGAGCATGATTGCGAGCCAGAAAAATCCTGCGAGGAGGACGAGCCGCGTCAAACCAGGGCTGTATTTCAAATGCATGAAGAAGAGGACGACGAGGAGCATTTTAGTGACGGCGATGGCCAATGCGACGACCGTATTCAAGGGGATGCGATCCAACAGGCGAATGCCAGTGTGGAAAGTGCCGATGTCCCAGAACGCGACGGCAGTTGTAAGAAGCGTCAGAATGATCAGCGCGAAAAAAACGCTGACGTAGAGTTTGACGGGAACCACATGTCCGGACATCAGCGTCCCCCCAGCGCGAAGCGTCCGCCGATCAGATATAGCAGCGGGAAAAGGAAAATCCACACGATATCGACAAAGTGCCAGTAGAGGCCGCTGACCTCGAGCGGCGCATAATACTGCGACGTGAACCGGCCGCGCACCGCCATGATCGTAAGCACTGTCAGGATGCCAAATCCGATAATCATGTGCAGCGCATGCAAGCCGGTCATGAAGAAATAAAAACAGAAAAACATCTGAACGTGCGAGCCGGCGGGTCCCCATTCGGGCCGCACGGCAAATCCGAATCCCGGAATAAGATGCTCGAGGTAGTCATTGCGCCACTCGAATGTGAACTTCAGCCCCAGGAACACCGCGCCCAGAATCATGGTCAGGATCAGGAAAAATACCACCTGGGCTTTGCGCTTCCCGGTCTGCGCCGCGTGGATGGCGAGCGCCATCGTCAAGCTGCTGCCGATTAAAACAACTGTGTTTGTTGCGCCATAGCGAATGTCCAGCAGCCGGCTTCCGGTCTCAAAGGCTTCCAGGAACAGCGCGCGATAGATCACATAGCCTGCGAACAGTCCGCCAAAAAACATGATTTCAGTAACGAGAAAGACCCACATGCCGAGGTTTCCGGCCTCGTGCTGCTGGGCCATGTCCTCGAACTGATGAGCGAATCCGGGAGGATGCGCGCTGTGTGCGGCCATATCAGCCACGAGCGACTCCTGAATGTGCGTAATCGTAGGCTTCTTCGGTCACGATGGGAATTTCCTCGAAGTTTTCTGTCGGCGGCGGCGATGGTGTCTCCCACTCGAGACCTTTCGCGCGCCACGGATTTGGTCCGGCGACCGGACCGTAACGCATCGACCAGATGAGATAAATGAGTGGGATGAGATAGCCGACACCCAGGATCGATGCGCCGGCTGACGACATCACGTTGAGCACCTGAAATTCCGCAGGATAGACCGCGTAGCGCCGCGGCATCCCCAGATAACCAAGCATGAATTGCGGGAAAAACGTGAGGTTGAACCCCACAAAAATCACGAGCGCCGCGAAACGCGCCCAGCCGTCCGGATACATCCGGCCGGTTATCTTCGGCCACCAGAAGTGAATCCCGCCGAGATAGGCCATTACCGCGCCCCCAACCATAATGTAGTGAAAGTGGGCGACGATGAAGTAGGTGCCGTTCAGGTGGACGTCGGTGGCGAGCGAAGCGAGGAAAAGTCCCGTCAGGCCGCCCATCGTGAACAGGCCGATGAAGCCGAGGGCGTAGAGCATCGGCGCCTGGTAGGAAATCGAGCCTTTATGAAGCGTCGCGGTCCAGTTGAACACTTTGATCGCCGACGGAATCGCCACGAGAAAACTCAGGACCGAGAATATCAACCCGGCGTAAATCGATTGCCCGGTGACGAACATGTGATGGCCCCAGACGAGGAAACTGATCACGGCGATGGACATGCTCGAAAAAGCCACAAAGCCGTAACCGAAAATGCGTTTTCGAGAGAAACAAGAAACCAATTCACTCATCACGCCCATGCCCGGCAGGATCATGATGTACACGGCGGGATGCGAGTAAAACCAGAAAAGATGCTGGAAGAGCAGTGGGTCGCCGCCGATCGCCGGATCGAAAATGCCGACATGCAAAAGCCGCTCAAGCCCGAGCAAAAAGATCGCAATGGCGACCACCGGAGTGCCAAGAATAAAAATGATGCTCGTGGCGTAGATCGCCCAAATGAAAAGCGGCAGCCGGAACCACGTCAATCCCGGCGCGCGCATCTTGTGAATCGTGACGATAAAATTCAGTCCCGTCAGGATGGAAGAAAATCCTGTGATGAAGACTCCGAGCGCCACCGGGACAACCTGGGAATGGGAATAGCTGCTGCTGTAAGGCGTATAAAACGTCCAGCCCGTGTCCACGCCCCCCGAAATCACCGCATACATCGTGAAAATTGCACCGACGATGAAAACGTACCAGCTCAACAGGTTGAGTTTCGGAAAGGCAAGATCGCGCGCGCCGATCATCATCGGCACCAGGAAATTTCCGAGCGTGGCGGGGATCGAGGGAATCAGGAAGAAGAAGACCATGATGACTCCGTGCATGGTGAAAAGCTTGTTGTAAGTTCCGGGTTCCATGAGCGCGCCCTGCGGGTCGATCAAGTGGAGGCGCATCAGCACGGCGAAGGCGCCGCCCACGAAAAACATGAAAGTGATCGAAGCGAGATAGAGAAGCGCAATGCGCTTGTGATCGGTTGTGAGGAGCCACGACTTGATGCCATAGCTTACGTTCAGATAATGAACGCTTGGTTCTGACGGAGCTTCGTGGATGTCTGCGACGGTAGTGCTCATTTCCCGCTCGTCTTCCTTTCTTCCGTTCCGAGCGACTTCACGTAGGCGATCAACTGCAGCACCTGCTCCTCGTTAATCTGGCCCTGGAAAGTGGGCATGATCGGAGGATACTTGGGCAGGATAATCGAGTTCGGGTGCACGATCGCCTGGCGAATCAATGTTTCATCCACGATTCGCGTTTCGCCGCTCCTTAAAACTTCCGGTTTGCCGTAGAGGCCCGCGAGCGAAGGCCCGCGGCCAGTTCCGTCCGACACGTGGCACGTCACGCAACCGAGCTGATTGAACAGCCGCTCTCCCGTTTGCGCCATCGATTCGTCCTTTGCGCCCCCCGAAAGCCACGCAGCGTAGTCGGTCGGCGACATCACATAGACCCAGCCGATCATCTCCGCGTGGTCCGCGCCGCAATATTGCGCGCAGAAGAGATGATACGTTCCGATCTTAGTCGCCTCGAACCAGATCGAAGTGTAGCGGCCAGGCAGGACGTCCTTCTTCACGCGAAAGGCCGGGATGTAGAAGTCGTGGATCACGTCTTCCGACGTCATCGTCAGCTTTACCGGAACGCCCAACGGAACGTGCAGCTCGTTTATTTCGCGCGGTCCTTCGGGGTGCTGCAAGTGCCACATCCACTGCTTGCCGATGACGAATATTTCCGTGGAAGCCGACGGCGGCCGGGAATTGCGGAAATACAGGCTCGAGGACCATACGAAGATGACAACACACAGGAATGTTGGGATCAGAGTCCACGTAAGTTCGAGCGACAAATGTTCTTCGGTTTCCGCCGGCTGTTCATCTTCCGATCGCCGGCGGTACTTCACCATGAAATAAAGAATCGCAAGGAAAATGAAGCCTGTGAAAAACAATGTAAGACCGGTCAGGAAAAAGTGCAGCCGGTCGACTCCCTCCGCAATCGAGGACGCCGCCGGAGGCCGGATCGGTATTGACGGGTCGGCGGCCACGATGCAATGCAAAGCGTATTGAAGAGGACCCATCATGCCTTTCGCTCCGGCAATGCGTAGCGCTGGTGCCGGGAAAGCATGAAAACCAACAGCGCGATCCCAAGCACCGTGAAGACTCCGGCAGCCTGAACAACGCGCGAAATCAGCAGCCCATATTTCCCGGTGACCGGATCGTAGTGGTAGCAGAAGAGGAGAATCTGATCGACCGGCGATCCGATCTTGCCTTCGGATGCTTCGACCAACCCCAACCGCAAATCACGCGGCGGATATGTGATGCCGTAGAAATAGCGCGATATTTTCCCCTTGGGCGTGAGGACCATGATCGCGCTGGCATGTGCGAACTGCTTTGATTGCTCATCGTACGCGTATCGGAATCCGGTGGAAGCCGCGAGCTGCTTGATGTCTTTTTCATCGCCCGACAGAAAGTGCCAGCCTTCGGCCGCGCCCGGGCGTCCGTAGATGCCGGTGTAGAGCGCCTGCTTCGCAGCGGCGAGAACGGGCCGCTCGGTCGGATCGATACTGACGGTCACGATGTTGAATTGCTTGCCGACGTCCATCGGCAGCTCTTTAATGCTTCGATTCAAGGCGTTCAGCACCTGCGTGCACAGCATCGGGCAGTTGTAATAAACGAGCGTGAGGATCACAGGCTTCTGCCCGAAGTATTGCCTCAATTGCACCGGCTTGCCGCCTTCGTCGCGAAACGTCAGGTCGAGCGGAATTGACTCATTGAGTTTCTGGTCGATGCCCACGTCCTTCAGCAATTCCGGGCGCACGCCAATGTCCTGAACAGGTCCCTGGAGCTGACCCGCGGACTTCGCGGGAAGCGCAAGATACACAAACACGAGCGCAGCCATTGGCAGCACGATTCGCGTCATTCGAACTTTGCCGAACACAGACACGCTTATTTTTCTCTCCAATTCCAGTCCCGTCCTACTGCTCTGACCCACCGGCGGAGCTTGTCGCTCCGTGTCGCACCCTCGAATCCGCTGGAGGATTTGAGGGCGTATTTCCGCCGATGACAGTCACTCCTCCGACGGGTCGAGCGGGTAATCCCCGTTCGAGAAGCAGTTCCATCGCGCGATCCACAGGAATCCGCACGACGCCATTCTGCTTGTCCACCCAGCCGTAGCTTTCGAGCGCATTCTGCTGCGCATCGCGATACTTTCGCAATTCGACGACCGGCTCGACCTGAAGCCTCGGATTTGGCGGCAGCACCCGGACATTCTCAAACGGCGAAGCGGGCGGGCCGAGTTGCTGCGACTTCGCGAAGTAAGAAAACATCCACTTCATCGCGAACAGCACGACGATCAGCGTCACGAACATCCAGAGACCGAATTTCGCGAGGCTGCGAACGTCGGCATCACGCCGCTCGTATCCCTCATTCGGCGCGCCCGGGGAATCGTGGTCGGGTGGGCGCTTAGTCTCCATGCTCATGTTCGAGCGCTCCTTCAAACCGCGGGTCATGCTGCGGCAGCAGCGGCCATTTCTTCAATTGCCATGCAAACGTGCCAACCCAGATTCCGCCGATTCCGATCAGCGCAAAAATGTCCATTGGATGAACGCGCGGACCTGCTCTCTCAAACGCCGGCACGACGAGCCAGAACACGTCCACAATGCTAAGCAGGATCAGCATTCCCGCGACGGTCGAAAGCACGCGGAGGCGGCGCTTCACGCCGCGCTGCAAGAGCAGCAGAAATGGCAGAGCGAAGTGCAGCACGATCAGCACGGCAGCAATGGTGCCCCATTTGCCAAAAGCGCGGGACATGTACCAGGGGATTTCGCCCTTGATGTTCCCGGCCCAGATGATCAGAAATTGCGAGAACGAGAGATAGGCCCACAACATTACAAATGCGAGCATCAAATTGCCGAGATCATTGAACTGGCTGGGCGTGACGGCTTCCTTGATCGGCTCGTGGCCGGATAGCTTTCGCAGGACCAAAATTACAAAGGCCATCGCCGTGAGCGTTTCCACCATCATGAAGATCATTCCGTACATCGTTGAAAACCAGTTCGGCTCGAGCGACATCACCCAGTCGATCGCCGAAAACGTCACGGCCAGTCCCCAGAGAATCAATCCAGGCGCGCTCATCGCTTCCAGGCGGTCTGCAAGCCGTGGATCGGCGGTCCGATCCTGATCGCTCGACCATTTGTTCAGGAAGAAAGAAAGCGATAGCCAGATCGCAAAATAAATCACGGCACGCAGGGTGAAGAATCCCGGGTTCAAGAACCATGCCTTGTCCGTACCATGCATCCAGGGATAAATGCTTGACATTCCGAGCCACACGGGGATGAACAGGATGGCCATCAGGGAAAATGTCCGCGTGCCCGCTTCCAGCAGCCGCCGGATGGGGTAACCCCACCAACCGCCCGTCAGATGGTGCAGCATCAGGATCGACGTGCAACCCAGCGGAATCGCCAGCCAGAAAATGTAAGCGAAAAGGTACGAGCGGAAAAATTGGTCCGCATTGCGCGGCCCGAAGACAACACAGAGAGCCAGGCCGATCCCGCCGAACATGAAAGCGCGCTCCTGAATGCGCCCAACCTCGGGCTGAATTGTGTCCTGCGAGTTCATTTCGCCTGCTCCGTCAATGTTTGCCGCTGGGGTTCCGGGACGTCCTGAATCGTTGCGTGCTGGCTCAATTGGAGCGCGCGGATATAAGCCGCAATCCTCCATCGGTCTTCTGGTTCCACGCGCGCCGCGTAGCTATACATCGCCCCGAATCCATTGGTCATGACGTCGAAGAAATACCCCGCATGAGCCTGGCGCAGCCGGTCGATGTGATACGACGGCGGCGGCGGAAACCCGCGCTGCACGATCATGCCGTGACCGCTGCCCGTGTAATCGTGGCAGGGCGTGCAATAAATGTTGTAACGCTCGCGGCCGCGCTCGAGATCCTTGCGCGTGATCGGGAAAGGGAACTTGTCCGCGATAACACCGTTCTCCTTGCCGGTGTATAGCAGCTCGTCAAGACGCAACTGCCCGCGCGCCACGGTCCCCGGGACGGGTTGCCGCTCCGATCTTCCATCATCGAAAAAGTTTGTCGGCGAATACGGTTTGTATTTCGGCTGGACGTGCATGTCGAGCCGGCATCCACCGAGCAGAATTCCAATCGCCGCGAGGCACGCGATGCCGCGCGCATGCGCGCGCGCGCAGGTGAGCGGCAAATACCCGCGATTAAGTTCAGGCTTCAATTTCGTATACTCCGGCGGCATTCAAACTCTTCAGAAATTTATTTGTCCCCGCCGCGTCAAAATTCTTATCCCGCGCCTTGATGCAAAGGAAAAAGCGGTCTTTCGATGCGAGTGCGAACCGCGGCACATTGAACACCGGGTGGTACGGCGTCGGCAGGCCATTCATCGCGAGCATGCCGAACACCGCCGAGAGCGCGGCGCCGAGCACGGTCAGCTCGAATGTGATGGGGATGAACGACGGCCAGCTATTGTACGGCTTGCCGCCGATGTTCAGCGGATAGCTTATGACGTTCGCGTAGTACTGCATGAAAAACCCGGTGATGCAGCCGATCACTCCGCCTGTGAAAACCACGGCCGGCAGAATCGTGTGATGGAATCCCACGGCTTCCGACAGACCTTCGACCGGCATCGGCGTGAACGCGTCAACTCTCTTGTACCCCGCGTCGCACGCCTTGCGCGCCGCCGCGAGGAGCTGTTCGGGCGTCTCGAATTCCGCCAGCAATCCGTAAATGGGCTTGCGCTTCATTTTGCTATTCGTGGATCTCCGGATTCGGATTCCGCACGCGCGCGAGATATGTCGTGCGCGGCCGCGTGTTCAAATCATCCAGTAAGCTGTAATTGCGCGACAGCGCCTTGAGCTTGGACACGCGGCTTTTCGGATCATTGATATCGCCGAAAACGATTGCTTCCGCCGGGCAAGCACCCTGGCATGCGGTGACGATCTCTCCGTCCCGCACGCTGCGGTCTTCCTCCTCGGAACGAATCTTCGCCGCGTTGATTCGCTGCACGCAGTACGTGCACTTCTCCATCACGCCGCGGCTGCGCACGGTGACGTTTGGATTCCGCAGACCGTAGAGGCTCGGAGTCTTCCAGTCTGAATACAGCAGGAAATTGAATCGCCGGACCTTGTAGGGGCAGTTGTTCGAGCAATAGCGCGTCCCTACGCAGCGGTTGTAAATCATTTCGTTGAGACCTTCGGGGCTGTGCGTTGTGGCACCGACAGGGC
>JBAWGF010000275.1:0-6461 GCA_049592615.1 Candidatus Acidiferrales bacterium | reverse complement strand
CGCATTTCCCGCGCTGGCAAAAGAAATCGCGGAGCGCGGCCACACGGTGGGCAATCATACCGATACGCACCCCAACTTGATTTTCCTTTCGCCTGCGCGCATCCGCGGGGAGCTCGGCCGTTGCGACGACGAAATTGAATCCGCGGTCGGCAAGCCCCCGCGCTGGATGCGCCCGCCGTACGGTTTTCGGGGATCCCAGCTCGCACCAATCATTCAGCGGCGCGGCGGCGCAGGCGTCGCGATGTGGTCCGTCCTGGCGTACGACTGGAAGCCGCAGCCCGCTGGGCCGGTGATTGAACGCTTGCGCCGCACGCGGGGAGGCGATATCGTCCTCTTGCACGATGCGGACCATCGCGTCCTCGAGGGCGACCGGCGTCACACGGTTGCGGCTCTCGAGTATTGGCTTCCGCGCTGGAAAGATGCGGGCATGCGCTTTGTGAACATGGATGAATTGCAGAAGAATCCGTAGCCGGGCTGGAGCGAATGGACGAAAAAAACTTCTATACCGAGAAGGAAGAGACAAAGCAGATTCCGCTGACCTGTCCGCACTGCCGCCAGGAGAATACGTATCCGGTCCGCTGGATGATGCGCACGAAAAAGGACCAACTGCCCAAGGGCGCGAATGACGATGACCGCGCCCGCTACGCCAAAGCCCGTTCCTACATGGTTCGCGTGGACGACATGGTCGCCTGCCGCAATATCAAGTGCCGCAAGCGCTTCGATCTCACCGGCCAGACCGTGGTGCTGACGTAACGGACACCGCCGCTTTCAAATCTCCGGATACATCTCGAAAAATGCGTCGAGCGATTGCCGCAGCGTCTTCTCGATCTCTTCCTTGCTGCCTTCAATCAAATGCATCGTGACGCGCCCGGCGCGTCCATTCTTCAGAGTTACGTTTGCCTCTTTCACTTCTTCGAGTTCATCGGCAGGGAACAATCGCATGCCGTACACAAGCGCCAGCTTGGCCATGGTTGGATGCTCCTCGAAAATTTCTCGCGGTAGTTTATATCAGACGGTGTCGCGGCGTGAGGGAGAAGCGGTGATCAGCAATTGCCCTTCGAGGACTTCGCGAATTTTTTGCGCGAGCGCTTTCAGATTGAACGGCTTTTGCAGGAACGCCACTCCGCCTTCGAGCACTCCGTGGCGGAACACGCTGTCGTCCGTGTATCCGGAAATGTAGAGCACTTTCAGATCGGGCCGCGTGGGAGCAAGCTGCGTCGCCAGTTCTCGCCCGCTCACCCGCGGCATCACTACGTCCGTGATCAGCAAGTGGATCGGCCCTCGTTGCGCGCCGGCGATTTCGAGCGCCTGCACTCCGTCGGCGGCTTCGAGGACGCGGTATCCGATTGCTTCGAGATATTCGCGTACCAGGATGCGCACGCTTTCTTCGTCTTCCACGAAAAGGATGGTTTCATTCCCCGGCGGCGGAGCCGTGACGCCGGTTTCCGGCGCCCGCTTCTCGGCTTTTTCAGTGACTTCCGGCAGATACACCTTGAACGTGGTCCCGCGATTCACCTCGCTATAGACCCAGATGAATCCGCCGCTTTGTTTCACCACGCCGTACACGGTAGCGAGACCCAGCCCGGTGCCTCTTCCCTGCGATTTCGTCGTGAAGAACGGCTCGAAGATTCGCGACTGCGTTTGCTGGTCCATCCCGCATCCCGTGTCAGTGACCATCATCATGACGTAGCGGCCCGGCTCCATGGCGGAATGCTTCGCGGCAAACGCGCGATCGAGCTCCACGTTTGCTGTTTCGATTGTGATCCGCCCGCCGTCGGGCATCGCGTCGCGCGCATTCACCACCAGGTTCAGCAGCACCTGCTCCACTTGTCCGGGGTCCGCCTTCACGCGCGACAGCTTCATTCCGGGCACGAATGTCAGCTCGATGTTTCCGCCCATGACGCGCGAAAACATCTGGATCATTCCCTGGACCACCTCATTCAAATCGAGCACGCGCGGCTGGAGCACTTGCTTGCGGCTGAACGCTAGCAGTTGACGCGTCAGCGACGCCGCGCGATCGGCCGCCTTTTGCACCTGCTCCACATGCGTGCGCAGCGGCGATTTTTCATCCATGCGATCGGACAACATCTCGGCGTGCCCCTTCACCACCATCAGCAAATTGTTGAAGTCGTGCGCGACGCCTCCGGCCAGCTCGCCCACCGCCTGCATTTTTTGCGATTGCCGCAATTGATCCGCAAGGTGCTTTCGGTCCGTGATGTCGAGCGCCACACCGATCACTCCGAGCAAATCTCCCTCGCTTGAATGCAGCGGCTGCACGTGGGATTCAAATATGCGCCGTTCCCATTCCTGCTCGTACGTCACCGATTCGCCCGCGAGCGCCTTCCGGTGCGCCACGATAGGCGCGAACTCCGGATCGTCGGTGCGAAAATACTCAAAGAGCGATTTCCCCACGATCTCATTCTTTTTTAGGCCCAGCGCCTCGAGTCCCGCGCCCATCGAAGACGTGAACCGCAAATCCGTATCGGTGGTCCACAGCACGGCCGGCATATTCTCGACCATCACCCCCAGCCGTGTGCGCCCTTCGTGGCGGTCCGACTCCGTATTTTCGAGGTCTTCCAGCATCCCATTGATGGCTTTTCCGAGATAGCCCAGCTCATCTTGTCCCGCGACCGTGAGCCGCGCCGCAAGGTCGCCGCTCGTTCCAATCTGCGTGATGCTTTCGCTCAGGTCCGCGACCCGCGAGAGAACAGTGCGTTCGAGGAGGTACAGAGTCACCGCGCCGAACGAAAGCCCTGCGGCCAGCAATAGCAGCAGGAATTGCAGCAAACTCGCGCGGCCCTGCTCGTAAATTGTGCGTGGCAGAAGGACGCGAACCAGCACTCCGGGCTTTCCGTAAATGTCACTCATTTCCTCATACGCCGCGAGAGTATCCTTATCCAAGGGGCGGATGAGAACCGGGTCCCCGACCGATATAGCTTTCGAGGCGGACTGAAAATCGCCGCTGGGCTGACCCGCATCGAGCCGCACGACATCCACCGGCATGTGCGTCATTTCTTGCAGGCGTAAAATTTCGTCGGAATCGAGCCAGCGCCCCATGATCAGCGTCCCGGCAATGGGCCCCTCCGCCTTGCTCGTCAAGACGGGTTGCGATTCCACGAGCGCCGGGCCGGACGCGAGCATCAAGATTCCCGTCACTTTGCTTGTGTCCGTTGGGTGAACGATAAGAAGCGAATCCGGCCTCAGGTGAGCGTCGAGGTCCGCCGGGACAGGTGCCTGCTCGAGCGTCACCAGATTGAAGCCTTCCGAGAAAACCTTTTTCCCCGAACGGTCCAGAATGACGATGAAATTCAGCTTCAGGCGCGGAAAAGCTTCCGGAGGAAATTCACTTTTCGAGTACGCGGGGTTTTTCCCGTTTAAGAACGCGTAGGTCTGGTCCCACGCCGAATAATCGCTTGTCGTCCGGTCGAGCGCGGCGAGTTCGGTGGCGACGGCGCTGGTGCCCCTTTTGAGGCTTTGCCGCGCGAAGTCCTCTTCCAGATGATAGAAGCCGCGCAGCAACACCACGCGCGAAAGAGCATAAAGCCCCCCCACCAGCCCGATCATCGCCACAATAATGATGAGCAGGGTTTTCCCTCGCAGAGACGAGGAAAATCGCAAACGAGTGGCTTCGAGCGGACCCATGGCTAGCCGGATAACCCCTTCACGAGTATATGCGCCGCACCGAATCCCGGCGGGCGGCCGTGTCCCGGCGAGGTTCCAACTTGTCAACCCTGGGCGGCTTCCGCGCGGGCGCGCCCGCTCCTCCCTTCGCGACTTTCACCAGATGATTGGGGAATTGGTATAAAATGAGCGCCGCTTTCGAGTGTCATGAAGGGAATCGCGATGAATAAATTTTCCTTGCGCCACGTTCAGCTCGCGTTGTTGGTCCTCGCTTCCGTTTTTATCCTGCCTGCGGCCGACAATTCGCCGTCGCTTCCGTCACCGCCGGTAGCGAAGAAAGTTCCCAAGATGACCGAGATCAATGGCCACAAGATGGTTGACGACTATTTCTGGTTGCGCGACAAGAAGAATCCGGAAGTGAAAGCCTATTTGGATGCCGAGAACACATACACCGATGCGGTCATGAAACCCACGGAGCCGTTGCAAAAAAAGCTCTACGACGAAATGCTGAGCCGCATCAAGGAAACGGACGTTCAGGTTCCCTACAAGGACGGCGGCTATTTCTATTATGTGCGCACCGAAGCCGGCAAGCAGTACGGGATTCGCTGCCGCAAAAAAGGCAGCTTGGACGCGCCAGAAGAAGTGGTGCTGGACGTAAACGAACTCGCCAAAGGGCAGACCTTCATGTCTCTGGGCTCGTTCAACGTGAGTGACGACGGCAATTTGCTGGCTTACACGACCGACAACACGGGGTTCCGGCAATTCACGCTCGCCGTCAAGGATTTGCGAACGGGAAAAGTTCTCGTCGATCGCGCCGAACGTGTCGGCTCGGTCGCATGGGCCAATGACAACAAGACCATTTTCTATACGATCGAAGATGAGCAGACCAAGCGTCAATACCGCTTGTACCGCCACACCGTAGGCACTTCAGGAAACGATGCCCTGGTTTACGAGGAGAAAGACGAACGCTTCAACGCATTCGCCTTCAAGACGCGCAGCAAGGGTTTTATCTTCCTCATCTCCGGCAGCCATACCACCACCGAGGCGCGCTACATTCCCGCCGGCCAGCCCCTCGCCGATTGGAAAGTCCTCGAACCGCGCAAGCAGGACGTCGAGTACTACCCCGATCATCACGGCGATTTTTTCTACATTCGGGTGAACGACACCGGCCGCAATTTCCGCCTGGTAAAGACGCCGGTTTCCGATCCCGCCAGGAACAAATGGCAGGAAGTGATCCCGCAGCGCGCCGGCGTCATGCTGGAGGACACGGATTTTTTCAAGAATTACTATGTGCTGTACGAGCGGGAAAAAGGATTGCCGCGAATTCGCGTCAACGATCTGGCAACCGGACAATTCCGGAGCATCGAGTTCCCGGAGCCGTCCTACCTCGCTTATCCCTACGCCAATCGCGAATTTGATACCGCGAAATTCCGCTACGGCTACCAGTCGTTCATCACGCCGCAATCGATTTTCGAGTACGACATGGCCGGCGGCGCCTCCACTCTCCTCAAACAAGAAGAAGTGCCCGGCGGCTACGACCGCACGCGCTATCAGGTCGAGCGAATCGAAGCAGCCGCCTCCGATGGCGTGAAGATTCCAATCTCCGTGCTCCACTTGAAAGGCGCCAAGCTGGATGGGAAGGGACCGATTTATCTCACGGGTTACGGTTCTTACGGCTTTCCTTATGACATCACCTTCAACTCCAACTTTTTCAGCATGGTCGATCGCGGGGTGGTCGTGGCCGTAGCGCACATCCGCGGCGGCGGCGAAATGGGCAAAGCCTGGCACGACGACGGTCGCATGATGCACAAGAAAAACACTTTTACCGACTTCATCACCTGCGCCGAGTTTCTCCTGGCTCAGGGATACGGCTCAAAGGACCGGCTGGTCATCGAGGGCCGGAGCGCCGGCGGCCTGCTGATGGGCGCGGTCCTGAATATGCGGCCGGACTTGTTTCATGCGGCGCTTGTCGGAGTCCCGTTTGTGGACGTGATGAATACCATGCTGGACGAGTCTTTGCCGCTGACCGTGCCCGAGTTCGAGGAATGGGGTAATCCCAAAGAAAAGACGGCCTTCGATTACATGCTGTCCTATTCGCCCTACGACAACGTCGAAGCCAAGGCCTATCCCAACATGCTGGTCAAAACTTCCTTCAACGATAGCCAGGTGATGTATTGGGAGCCTGCCAAGTACGTCGCCAAAATGCGTGCTCTGCGCACCGACCACAATCTGCTGATTCTCAAAACCAACATGAATCCCGCCGGGCATGGCGGCGCATCGGGACGCTACGATCGGTTGAAAGAATCGGCATTCGATTACGCGTTCTTCCTCACACAGATGGGAATTGAGAATTAACCGCTCGCGGTTGTTCCTTCGAGGCGGGCGCGCCGCGACAGTTCGCGCGACGAGTTGCGGCGCAGCCGTCGCCTACGGCTCCCTGCGAGCCGCCATTTGCACCACCACCCGGAGTGACAGAAACAATGCGTTTCGAGAGTGGGTTGGTAGAGGCTCTAGAGTGCGCCAAACCCGCAGGAAATGAGGCGAAATGGATTTCCACCGTCCAAAATCTCTAGCTTTGTCTGTGACAGAAAATGGGAGCGGTTCAGACAAGTGGGTGTCGTATGATCCCGTGCGCGGAGCTTGGGGGCAGATCACGCACCGTGGACCTGAAAGAACTGCTTGGAAATATCCAGACCAATTGTTGCAACGCTCATGGATGTCCCTCCCAGGACTGCGACGAAGCTTAACGCTTCCTGCTAGAACCGGGATGGGTCCATTCCATTAGACCAGACCAGAATCAGCCACCTGGGCGGCTTGAGGGAGAGAGAATCGCGCGGTTC
>JBAWGF010000274.1:0-1934 GCA_049592615.1 Candidatus Acidiferrales bacterium | reverse complement strand
GGATTAGTGTGCCAAACCCTCATTGGTACAGGGTTCATATTGGATCCAACCCCGACCGCGAATTCCGAGGGCCAGGCGTTCGGTACTTCGTCTCGGTCAGTCGCATCAACACGATGGAAGCATTTTCAAGCGCCAATCTTGAGAGATTCCTTTGCAGCTACGGGAATGCAAAAAGCTATGTCCTAGCAGCTGCGGTTGCGAAGGGAGACGTAATGGTGCCAGAGCCCATCGCCTGCCCTAATTTATTTAAGCGCGAGTTATTCGTGAGGCAAGCTTGGGAGGTCGGTAGACACGATCCGGACTCAGTAGCCGTTCTGTCTGGGTCCAACCCGGAGACATGGGTAACAGAACGTACCGGCTACATGGGTAACACTTTTGGGCCGAATGGATTTTCCAGCGGTTCTAACACGCGCGTCTCCAGATCGAAGTATCCCAGATCATAATCCATAAAGCTCACCAGCCAGATATCGTCGTGGACTTCTTTGATGCCGACGGCTTGGCCGGCGAAGACCGTGCTGAAATTGATTTTCTTGTGGCCGAGACAGATGCGGCCGCAGTTGGTGACCACAATGGTTTTGTCGTGGAAGGGATAGTCGATATTGGGCAATCCGTGATAAGTGCGAGTCGAAGGCGGATAGACCTCCGCGGGGCATTTCATGTTCAAGGCCTCGTGAGGACGTTCGTTGTTGTAGATTTCGATGAAGTCGTCGAAGCGGGCCTGCTGCTGAAGGAAGTTTGCAGCGGCTGGCTTGGTGGCTTCTTTCTTCAAGGTGAGATGCATACGTTCATGACGGCCGTTTTGCTGCGGATGGCCAGGCTGGATGCGTTCAAGGCCAATACCCAGCCGGAGCCACCAGACCGCGAGCTTGCTCAAATTGAACAAGGCGTGGGCGGAAGCGAAAGGAACACCGTTATCGCTGCGGATGTTGGCAGGCAAGCCGCGCTCCTGAAAAAGCTTCTCAAACGCGGTGAAAGCGTAGTCTTCTTTGGTGGAAGAGAGAGCTTCACAGGTGAGGAGATAACGGCTGGCATGATCGGTGACCGTCAGCGGGTAGCAGTATTGGCGATTCCCCAGCAAGAACTCGCCTTTGTAATCGGTGCACCACAGTTCGTTTGGACGTTGGCCTGCCGATAAAGTGGTTCCCTGAGCACGACGACGCACCCGACCGCGGCGCTCCACCAGGCCGTGGCGATCCAGCACGGCATGGATGGTGCTCTTAGCCGGGATCGGAATTCCGGAGAATCTGCGGACGAGGCGCTCTCGGATTTTCCGAGCACCCCAACTGGAGTGCTCGTGCTTCACGTTCAGGATGTAGTTCTCCACCTGGAAGGGGAGTCTGTTGGCATACCGATAGGGACGTCGGCTCCTATCGGTGAGCCCTTGAATTCCACATTCCTGGTAGCGATCAAAGATCTTGTAGCCGGTCTTGCGGGAAATTCCAAACTCCCTGCACAGTTCCGCCATTGGCTCGCCGGCTAGCCGGCGAGCCACAAACTGCAGCCTTTCGTCCGTCACCGAACACTCCTTCCACGGCATCACTCCCTCCCCAAAAGGGGGAAAGTGTAACCTATGTGTCCGGTACGATCTGTCACCTATGTGTCGGGTCGCTCATCAATGTTCTTCGTCTATGTTTTGCGAAGCCGAAAAACCTGTCGCCTGTATACGGGCGCGACTTCTGATCTTCAAACGCGCCTCGCGCAACACAACCCCGACCAGAGTATTTCGACAAAGCATCGGGGTCCTTGGGACCTCCTGTATCACGAAGAATTCAACACCCTAGGGGAATCAATGTTGCGCGAACGTTTCTTCAAGACAGGGAAGGGCCGGGACGAACTGAAGAGAATCTTACCAGACGGCTCTCGGCGGCAGGCCGGCTGGATAGAGGTCGCCGCGGCGACCCTTCGAAGCAGAGGGTCGGGCCTGCTCGCCGTGG
>JBAWGF010000273.1:0-2426 GCA_049592615.1 Candidatus Acidiferrales bacterium | reverse complement strand
CGAGTAAGGTGATTCGAGCGTGTGAGAAACACATGGGTCTGCCGGCCCGTCATTTTATCTTAATGTGTACGTAACTAGAAAGCTCCAGAGCCAGCGCTATACGCTGTGAGAGGAGGAAGCGGCGCCGGCGGCGAGGCGGCGGGAGCGGACGCGGAGCACTTTGCGCTGGTTGGCTTCGAGGACTTCGAAGCGAATGCCGTCCGCTTCGATTGTTTCGCCCGTGCGCGGTACGTGGCCCGCAACGCCATTGAGCAGGCCCGCAATCGTGGTCGAACCGGCATGGTGCGATGCAGGATCCATGTCGATGCCGAAAAGTTCGCCCACTTTATCGAGCGCGATGCTTCCACGAAGAACGAGCGCGCCGCCGGACTCGCGGACGACGTCGGGAACGGGAACGCGATCTTCCTCGCCGATTTCGCCGACAATTTCTTCGATGAGATCTTCGATGGTCACAAGGCCGGACATAAGCCCGTACTCGTCAATGACGATGGCCATCTGCTGATTCTTCCGCTGCATTTCTTTCAGAAGTTCTGAACCGAATTTCGTGTCGGGGACAAAGAGCACGGGGCGAACAAGCTCGCGGACCTTGCGATGCGCGGCTTCGTTGTCCGGGACCTCGAACATGTCGCGCGACATGACAATTCCCGCGATGTCGTCGAGGGATTTTTCGTACACGGGGACGCGTGAGAATTTCGTTTCGACGAGAAGGTCGCGTAAATCTTCGAGACTGGCCGAAGCCGGGATCGCAATCACGTCCGGTCGCGGCGTCATAACATCGCGGACGCGCTTGTCGCCGAATTCCACGACTTGCTCGATCAAGTGCGCGTCGGACTGTTCGATGATTCCCTCTTCCGTAGCGGCGTCCACGAAAGCTTCGATGGCCTGTTCCTTGGGCGCGGCAGGCTCTTCCTCTGAAAGATGAAGCACCGAAACGGAAATTTCGAGAATCATCAGAATGGGCCAGATGACCCAAAGGAAAGCGCGGACCATCGGCACGAACGGCGCGACCCAATTCCCGCGCGCGCGCGCAAGAACCAGTGCGGGCAGAAACTGCATGGCGATCACGACTTCGGCGCCCAGGAAAAAGATCATTTCGATGGCGGCTTCCCAAGTGCCGGGGACGAAAAAGATTACTCCGCGAGCCGTGACGCCGGCGACGAGAACGAGCCAGAGGCGGTTGAGCAAACTAAATGCGAGAGCGGCGCGTCGGCGCTCCAATTTGAAGCGGGGCTCGATTTCGGATTCGAAAAGTTCGAGATGATCGTAAAGTCGCCCGGTTGTCGCGCGGCCCAGCTCGCGAAAGGCGCGGTCGAGATATGAAAAAACGAACAGGCCCATCGTGAGGGCGATGACACCCAGCGCGTAGAGGAGGTTTGCCATGGGTTAAGCGATTCCCAGTTCGCGGCGAAGGCGCCGCTCGCGACGGTCCATTCGGCCGTCGTCGGTTTCGTGGTCGTAACCCATCAGGTGGAGCATCCCGTGGAGGATGAGTATGCGCATCTCGTCCTCAAAGCTGCGGCCGAAGCGGCGGGCGTTGCGACGTGCAACCGCGGGCGCAATGGCAATATCGCCGAGATAAGAAGACGCGTGGTTGGAGGAAGCGAAGGAGAAAGCGCCGACGCCGCCGCGTGCGGGCTTTCCTTCCGGCTTCCCTTTCGCGTCGCTGGATCGCGCCCCATGCGATGGGAAGGATAGTACGTCCGTTGGGCCTTTTTTTCCACGATAGGTGCGATTGAAGCGGGTGATTTCAGCGTCGGTGACGAGGCAGATGGTCAGCGCGCCTGACCGGACGCGGAGACGGCGACGTGCCAGATCAAAAAACTTCGTGAGTTCAGGGACAGAAACGCGAACGCGGCGCTGGCGATTGAGAATCATCTGAATGAAATTATTCCCGCTGATTGCCGGCGCGGCCCGTTGCAGCGCCGCCGGAATTTGACGAGCGGCCGGACCCGCCCGGAGGCGGCTCGTATTCGTCGTAGGCTTTGATGATGCGCTGCACGAGGCTGTGACGGACGACGTCGCGTTCATCGAAATAAATGAGCGCAATGCCCTCGATCTTTCCCACCACGTCGATGGCTTCGACGAGTCCCGAGCGGCGCGTGTCGGGGAGATCAATTTGTGTGATGTCGCCCGTGATCACCGCCTTCGAATTGAAGCCGAGGCGCGTGAGAAACATCTTCATTTGTTCGCTCGTGGTGTTCTGCGCCTCGTCGAGGATGACGAAAGAGTCATTCAGCGTGCGGCCGCGCATGAAGGCGAGCGGAGCGACTTCGATGATGTCCTTCTCGAGAAAGCGCTCGAGTTTGTCCGCTTCGAGGAGATCGTGGAGCGCGTCGTAGAGCGGGCGCATGTAGGGATCCACCTTTTCCTGAAGCGTGCCAGGAAGGAAGCCGAGGCGTTCGCCCGCCTCGACCGCCGGGCGTGCG
>JBAWGF010000272.1:0-2321 GCA_049592615.1 Candidatus Acidiferrales bacterium | reverse complement strand
AATCAGAGTTCATCTGGCAACGAGCACGGAGCACGATAAACGAGATTTGGCCTGGGAGCGTATAATGCCTGCGCCAATGAATTGCGCAGAGCGTGGATTCGGAGGAGGACGTTGGGAATGAAAAAGTTCGCAGGGCTTTTTGTTTTTTCTCTGCTTCTCGGCCTGCCCACGATGGCGCAGGACACGCCTGTCTATGAGATCGAAGGCGGGTACACACTCCGCTCGTACTATCCTCCATCCGCAGCGCGGTTCGTCATGAACGGTTGGAACGTCACGGGCGATTACAACATCAAGCGCTGGCTCGGGGTCGCGGCGGACCTATCAGGGACATACAAAAACCAGGGCGTCGACGGAACGACGGATATCTATGCCATCGTGGTTGGTCCTCGCGTTCATCCATTTCGCCACAGGCACAAATTGGATTTATATGGCCAACTCCTGTTTGGGGCTGGTTACATCCGGAATACGATTCCAGCTGCCGGTGGATTTCCCACTCTCTCTAAGTCAGACTTTTCGTCCGCGGTTGTGGCCGGGGCCGGTATCGACTTGCGAATTTCGGAACATTGGTCCGTGCGCTTGATTGAATTTGACTACGAGAACACGCGCTTCTTCAGCAGCGCCACAACCGGAACTGCAAACCAAGACAACTTCCGCATATCGATCGGGATTAGCCGCCGCTTCGGCGAGAAGTAAATTCCGCTCCCATTCGGCGGATCGAGCGATGGGCTGCCCAGCCCATCGCTCACCCTAGAGGACGATTCCAGAACTGTTGGGATTAGTCAGATTGTTGCAGAACTTCCACAGTTCAATCGATTCTTGGCTCCATGAGGCGCAGATCCGGTTCCAATGCCGAAAGGCCTCTGCACGATTTTGACAGGGATTAGCGGCCATCCCTGGAGGCGTTCGCGACGCCGGAATCCAAATACGGGAAAACCAACGGTTCTGGCAGGGCTTCGCTCGTCTGAGAACTTATTGTTGGCGGAACCGTCATCTACGCGGTTAAATAAACTGGCGGTTGCGTGGATCTAAGCCGCAGTCGTCTTCGCGATGCGACCGGTCTTCCCGTATTTTTCTAGCAACTCGCGTTCTGCTTGCAACCAATCCTCCCTGTCCTTTCCCTCAGCACTGCCGCGATCGACATAGATTTGGTATGCACGCTGCTCGATTTCTTCACGCGTCGGATGAACCTCAGCAGTTTGCGAATCGCTCCCTGCCCGCGAGGATTCTCTAATGAGCTTGGGCATCGGCTCCTCCTTCGGGCTGCAGTTTCTGGTTCGAATTCTACCCTTGGGGCAAATCGTGCGCCAGCGATTGCTTTTGCTCAAAGCACAAGGACAAGAGTGCCGCCAAACCAGCGGGGTCTTGCAGAAATTCCGTTAGCGCAATGCATCGAAAGGAAACCCTTTTGCAAGGTATCCTCCCGTCGTTCCGAAAACAGAATACAATGTTCTGAAACCGCAACACGATGCATCTCGATGGAGAGGACCCTTCAAGGGACTCTGGGCCTCGTCATTGACGAAGGTCCAAAATCAAATCCTTCTGCGCAGCTCACACAGATCGCCTCCGGCCCTAGATCTGCCACCAAGTTGCGGGCTGAGCTATGCCTGCTGCGAGCGGACCATCCAGAGGTGCTTTTCCAAGCCTTCGACGACTTCGATCAGGATGTCTTCGCTGACCTTATCGGTGCCGTCGAGGCGGTCAATGCTGGCTCGGCCACACGCAGCGACTGTAGCGAGGTGATTCGTGACGCGGATGAGCACTTCTTTGTCGGCGATGGTCCCTTCGGGTAGTGATTCAAGTCTGGTGCGCTTAGCGATCACGCTAGCGCGGCCGTCGGCGGCGACGCCCAGTGCGCGCAGCCGCTCGGCAACCTCATCGGCCCACTTGCGCGAGTCCTCGACCACTTCGTCGAGTTCGAGGTGCACCGCGCGGAACTGCGGGCCGACCACGTTCCAGTGCGCCTGCTTACCCTGCAAGCCGAGATCAATCAAATCCACGAGGACCGCCTGAAGCTCGACGGCGGATCTCTGTGTGGCATCCTTTGCGACAACTTGTGCAGCTTGTGCCATTGAGATTCCCTCCAATCCATTGGCAGCCTTTCACCTCGCGAGGGTAGCTGTATGTGACATCAGTCACCTACGGCGGTGACGCCGCACACACTTTGTCCCCTGAAGTGACTCTACTATGACCCTCGAGCTGCGATTGCGCTCGTTGAATCGCCGCACCAACGGTGAGGGAGCTTATGAACCTCTATGAAGTTACGCTGCACGGTACGGAGAGCATCTACCTGCTCGCGTCATCTAAATACCGCGCCTTAGAAC
>JBAWGF010000271.1:0-17504 GCA_049592615.1 Candidatus Acidiferrales bacterium | reverse complement strand
ACTTGTGTGTACTAACCTTGGAGTTATGCGACCTGAACATAGCAGCGGCCGCAGTGGGACGTCGCCATCGGCGGAGGGTGGGGGTTCGCTCATACAGGCAAGCCGATTCGGACCCAAACTTCGACCTTGCGGGGCGCGACTTGGGTCCGTTCTAGCCCGCCGCGGCGGGTCTGCCCGCCGTGGCGGGACCGCTGCCCCAATTTCTAATCGCAACAAAACTGAATTAGAAATCGCTGCAACTCATTCAAAACAAAGGCCGAACCAAAATCTAATCGCAACAAATAGGGCTTGTTTCCCGCTCTCCGCGAGCTTCGATTTTCGGCCTCGGATTGTCATCTGAGAATTCACGACCGTGCGGCAGACCGCCGCGTCTAAGGATTTGCAGGGGCTGGGGCGCTATTGGCAGCGGCCTGCGTGAGAGGAATAGACCATGAAGCCAAATGTGTTTCGCGGATCTGCGTGGGCGCTGGTATCAGGACAAGCCATGGGCCTGCTCGCCGTGGCGAGCCTGCTGCTCGTAACGGGGGCAGCGCGGGCCGCAGACGAATGCAAAGCAACCATGAGTCCGACGGACGCCGCCGCAATCAAGGCCACGATCGAGAAGTACCGAACTTCGTGGCTCGCGGGCGATGCCGAAGGTGTCATGAGCACGTTGACGGAAGACGCGGTCATACTCCCGGCGGGGGGCGCAGATCCCGTCGTGGGAAGTGACGCGATCCGGAAATACTGGTGGCCGGGCGGCGCTCCCGTCACCAAAATCACAAAGCTCGACATCACCTACGAGCAAATCGGCGGAGATTGCAGAATTGGCTACGCGCGAGGGCGCGACAGCGTCGGCTGGACGATCGAGGAAAAAGGCTCGACGAAGAGCCACGAGAATTTTGGTGTATATCTGAATGTGATGAAGAAGCAGCCGGACGGCTCGTGGCGAATTTCGCATCACATGTGGGACGACGACCCGAGCAAGAGGAAGTAGCGCGCAACGTGGCGCTTGGGTACGATTCGAGGGAAGAAAGGGGCGATTTGCAAATATCATGGCCAAAAAGAAAAAGAAGAAGCGGTCTAAGTCGAAGAAAATTTTAAAAAAGAAGGCGTCGCGCAAGAAACGCAGGGTGCGGGGAAAGAGCGATCGCCCGGTAGCGGTAGTGTTCGAGCCAAAAGGGCTGGGAGCGCGCTCGGGCGGCCAATCAGGGGACTTGCAGGGATTGTCCGACGCCGCGGGTGCGAATTCAGAGAGCGTGGACGAATTGATCGAGGAAGGGAATGCGTTCGAAGCCGAAGTAGTGCAGGGCGTGGAAAACGCTCCCGATGCCGATGAAGGCGAAGTCACGACGCGCGAGGTCCCGGAAGACGACGTGCCGGAGGAATATACGGGTAAAGATGAGTAAAGCGAGCGCGAAATCAGCTGACGCGTTCGATGCGTGCGCCGATGGCCGTGAGTTTTTCTTCGATGCGCTCGTAGCCGCGATCGATGTGGTAAACGCGGTCGATCCACGTCGTGTTGTTGGCGACGAGCCCGGCGAGGACGAGCGAAGCGCTCGCGCGCAGGTCCGATGCGGTGACGGGCGCGCCGCTGAGCGGCGTCGGCCCGGTGACGACGGCGAGGTTGCCGTCCACCGCGATGTTTGCGCCCATGCGCGACATCTCGCTCGCGTGCAGGTAGCGGTTTTCGAAAATTGTTTCGCGGATGTGCGACACGCCGTGGGCCTGGGTCATGAGCGCCATGAACTGCGCCTGCATGTCGGTGGCGAAGCCGGGGTACTCGGCGGTAGTGATGTCCGCGGCGGCGAGGCGCTTCGCTGCGCGCACGCGAAGTTTGCCGTCGCATTCGCAGGAGATTTCGACGCCGCATTCTTTTAATTTTTCGAGAATCGATGTGAGGTGGCGCGGCTCGCAGCGTTCGAGGAGCAATTCGCCGCCCGTGATCGCTCCGGCGATGATGAATGTGCCGGCTTCGATGCGGTCGGGGATTACGGCATGCGTTGCGCCGTGCAATTGCGCGACGCCTTCGACGCGAATCGTGGGCGTGCCCGCGCCTTCGATTTTCGCGCCCATTTTCGTGAGCAGCGCGGCGACGTCGGCGACTTCCGGCTCGAGCGCGCAGTTTTCGAGAATCGACCTGCCTTCGGCGAGCACGGCGGCGCTGAGAATATTTTCCGTTCCGGTGACGGTGATTCTTGGGAAGCGGAACGTCGCGCCGTGCAGCCGCTTGGCGCGCGCTTCGATGTACCCGTGCTCGACCGTGATTTCCGCGCCGAGCTTTTCGAGCGCCTGGATGTGCAGGTCAATCGGACGCGCGCCGATGGCGCAGCCTCCGGGGAGGGAAACTTTCGCGTAGCCGAATCGCGCGACGAGAGGGCCGAGCGTCAGCACGGACGCGCGCATCGTCTTCACAAGCTCGTAAGGCGCTTCGGCGTGCGACACCGTTTCCGCCTGAATGATGAACTCGCTCGGCGGAATGTCCGGGCTTTCGACGCGGCAGCGCATGTGCGCGAGCAGCTTGGCCATCGTGATGATGTCGCGCACGTGCGGAATATTTTTGAGATGCACCGGCCCGCTTGTCAGGAGCGCGGCGGCCATTGCCGGCAGCGCGGCATTTTTCGCGCCGCTGATCGGCACGGTGCCTTCGAGCCTGCGTCCGCCTTCGATTTTGAATCGGTCCATATTATTTTTTCCGGCGCTTCAAATTTATTTTTTGCGCGCCGGCCGCCGCAAGCGCCTGGCGCACGTTGCCGCGCGCTTGCGCGAGCGATTTGCGCGCTTCGCGCGCGCTCGCGCCCGTTTTCAGCATCACGAGCGCCGCGGGCAAATTGTGTCCCGCCTGACGCAGCGCGTGTTCCGCCTTCGACGCGCTCACTCCGGCGGCCTCTTCGAGAATCCGCGCGCCTCTTTGCCGCAACTTCTGATTTGTCATCGCCACGTGGATCATCCAGTTTTCATAAATCCTGCCGAGCCGCGCCATCGCCGTAGTAGAGAGCAAGTTCAGGACCATTTTTTGCGCCGTGCCGGCTTTGAGGCGCGTCGAGCCTGCGAGCACTTCGGGGCCGGTATCGGGCGCGATCACGATTCGCGATTGGCGTGCGAGCGGCGAGTGCCGATTCGATGTTACGCCGATGGTCACGGCGCCGCGGCGCTTCGCGGCTTCAAGCGCGCCGGAAACGTACGGCGTCGTGCCGCTCGCCGAAAGTCCAACGACTACGTCGCGCGGCGTCACTCGAGCTGCGGCGATGTCGCGCGCGCCCCGTGGCGCTGAATCTTCCGCGTCTTCGACCGAGTGCTGAAGCGCGCGGGCGCCGCCCGCGATTAGCGCGCGGACCGTTTTCTCGCCCGTGCCGAATGTCGGCGGGCACTCCGCCGCGTCGAGAATCGCAAGCCGGCCGCTGGTGCCGGCGCCGACGTAAATTAAACGGCCGCCCCGGCCGAGCGCGCGAACGATCGCATCCACGGCGCGCGCTATTTTTGCAAGTTCGCGACTTACCGCAGGCGCCACGCGCGCATCTTCGCGATTCAGGATGCGCAGAATTTCGATCGTGGATTTGCGGTCGAGTCCGCGCGATCGTGGATTCCGCTGCTCCGTGGTGCCGGATTTCAACGCCTGCCCCTGTACGAAATTCGATTATACCGGGAGCGAGAGCGAGCTTTACGGGCTACGACGAATTCCGGGGGGCATTGTGCCGATGAAGTCATCGAGCCGCGGCGTGCTCGGTGGCGAGTCCCAGGGCCTCGAGAACGGCGTCGTGGAGCGCGGGGCGCACCTGGCGGATTTTCTCATTTGCGCGCGTGGGGTGAACGCGGTTCGTGAGCAAAACAACAAAAAGCCCGCGCTCAGGATCGAGCCAAAGCGACGTGCCGGTGAATCCGTTGTGGCCGAAGCTGCGCGGAGAGAAATATCGGCCGGTCGAAGATGGCTCCGTGGGAACGTCCCAGCCGAGAGCGCGCGCGGAATCACCGATTTTTACGCGCGTCGCAAATTCCTGGATCGTCGCACGTGCGAGCAGACGGCGATGCGCGTAAATGCCGCCGTTCAGAATCATCTGCGCGAATGCAGCGACGTCGGCGGCGGTCGAGAAAAGCCCCGCGTGCCCGGCGATACCGCCCATGGCCCACGAATTTTCATCGTGTACTTCGCCGTGGAGCAGGCGCTTGCGAAATTGCACGTCGTCTTCGGTGGGAGCGATGCGCGCGTGAAGCGCGGGCGGCGGATTGAAGAACGATTCGTGCATCGCGAGCGGCGCAAAAATATTTTCTTGCGCGAACGCATCGAGCGATTCGCCCGTCACGCGTTCGACGATTTCGCCGAGGAGGATGAAGCCGAGGTCGGAATATTCAATCTGCTTTCCCGGTTCGCGCTCGAGCGGCTCGGCCATCACACGCGCGAGGACGTGCGGGCGACTGCGCGCGTCGAGAAAGAAATCGCGGTGCGCCGCGAGGCCGGCGTCGTGCAACAGCAACATTTTCATGGTCACAAGTTCGCGCCACGCGGGATCGGGGTCCGATTTCGCCGCGGAGTTCCACTCGGGGAGAAGACGCGCGATGGGCGCGCCGAGTGCGAGACGCTTCCGCTCGACTAGCATCATCACGGCAGTCGCTGTGACGATTGGCTTCGTGAGCGAGGCGAGATCGTAAATCGTTTCGGTATTGACGGCGGAAGCGTTCGCGTCGCTAGAAAGTTTTCCGAATGCACGAACAACGCATGTATTGCGCAGGCCGACCGCAAGCACGCCGCCCGGGAACGCGCCATCGGCGACAGCACGATCGAGAAGATCGAACGCAGATTTCAAGCGATCGGACATTGCACCAGGCGCAGGATTCAACGTCATCGGATTCGCTGCGACGCGCAGGCCGTCGCCTCGATTCGCCGCGCCGGGAACGGTTACTGGAATTTTTCCTTCGACTGCAACTTGACCGAAAAGCGCGCGAACGGAAGCGCGCTGCGCCGCTTCGTTTGTCGAAAACAGCGCAAGCCACGATTTCGCGCCGGGGAATTTTTCAATTAGATACGGGCTGCCGAGCGAAACGACCGCGCACGGTTTTCCCGTCGCGAGCAATTGATTCACGAAAGCTCGCTGGTCGTCCGGGAGCCCAACATTACCTTTGCGGTCCGCGACGCGCACGAGAAGCGCCGCGACGGCGACATCGTAGGATTCGGGAGGCGGAAGTTTCAGCGTGCTGACGCTTACAAACTGCGTGTCCGCGCGCAGGATTTTCATCGAATCCACTCGCGAGCGGATTTCCGATTCGAGGCCCTGTGCCGGAGATGGATCGGGATCGGCCGAAAGCGCCACGTGGAGCACGCGCAAAGGTCGCGTCGCATCGAGCGGAACGACCTGCGCCGAGTTGCGCAGGAGCGTGACGCCGCGATCCGCGATGTGTTGCGCCGCGGCGGCAAATTCCGGCCGGCCGAATGTCTCGTTCAGCCGTGCTACATCGGTATCCCGCTTTTTGTCGAGGCCCAGGCGAGCCTTGGCTTCGAGAATTCGCCGAACCGAGGCGTTGATGCGTTCGATCGAAATGCGTCCGGACTTGACGGCGTCTTTCAATCCGGCGAGCGCCGCATCGGGAGCGAGTGGCTGGAGAATTACGTCCGCGCCGGCTTCGACTGCGCGCACCGCGGCTTCGCCCTGCGAATACAGCGACGTCACGCCGCCCATGTCCATCGCATCGGTGACGATCAGGCCGCGGAAGCCCAATTCATTTCGGAGAAGTCCGGTCAGAAGTTTTGCCGAAAGAGTCGCCGGAATCGCGGGGTCCGGCTCAAACGCCGGCACGCTGAGATGGCCGGGCATAATGGAACTGACACACGCTTGAATCGCCGCGCGAAAGGGAATCAGCTCCGTGCTCTCGAGTTGCGCGCGATCTCCCGGGATGACGGCCATCGAGAGATGCGAATCGAGATTCACGTTGCCGTGGCCGGGGAAATGTTTCGCGGTCGCGAGCGCGCCATTCTCTTCGATTCCGCGAACCGCTTGCGCGACGAAATCAGCGACGCGCTGCGGGTCTTCGCCGAACGACCGGACGTTGATGATCGGATTGTCGGGATTGTTGTTGACGTCTGCGTCCGGCGCGAAAATCCAATGGATTCCCGCGGCGCGAGCTTCGAGTGCAGTCGTTTTGCCGATTTCGTATGCGAGTTTAGGATCGCACGTCGCGGCCACCGCCATCGCGGAAGGGAACGACGTTCCTTCGTCGAGCCGCATACCGGTTCCGGATTCGAAATCCGCGCCGATCAAAAGAGGGGTTTTCGCGCGGCTTTGCATTTCGTTCGCGAGAACGGCGGTCGGATAGACCTGGCTGCGCTTGATTCCAAACGGGCCGCGGTCCGTTCCAAGGATTAGCCCGCCGACGCGGTTTCCTTCCACTTCGTGCAACAAATCTTTGTATGCGGCGCTTTCCGCAGGCGTGGCCCGGCCGAAGAAATACACCATCAGCAACTGGCCGAGCTTTTCCGCCTCGGTCATCTTTTGAAGCGTGCGCTCGACCCAGCTGGAACCGCCGGGCGATTTCTGATTTTTTTTCTTCGAAAGTTTTTGCGCGCGTGAAATGTGTGTCATGAAATCAAGCGGCGCATCAAAGAAAAGCCGCGATTCCAAAGCACGCTGGAATCGGCCTTCCCAAGGGGACGCCTTGCTCTCTCATTTTGTATAGCACACGGGTTGAGGAGGCACAATCGTGCGGCCCGCGGCGCGTTTGGACAAGTCAACAGCGGCGCCGGCTGCAAACTCGTTCCGTAAACTTTGACCGATCACGGATGGGAGTTTCTAGGCCGGCTCGTTGTGTGTGCGCCAGTAGCGATAAAAGAAAAGTCCGCTCAGAATCAGCGCGAGGCCGATCGAAGAACGCACCGGGCGGGAGATCCATATGCTGACGGTGAGTGCGAGCGCACTGGCTACGAAGAGCGCGGGCACAACCGGGTAGCCCCACGTGCGGTAGGGCCGCTCGAGATCCGGAGCGATTCGCCGCAGCCGAAACATCGCTACGACCGAGAACGCATAAAAAATCCATTCCGCGAAGATGTAGAGCGAGGTTAGCTCCTCGAATGTTCCCGTCAGCGCCATGAGTCCGGCGAGTGTTCCCTGAAAAATGAGGGCGCCTCCGGGCGTGCGAAATTTTGGATGCACGCTTCCGGTGATTCGGAAGAACAATCCATCACGCGCCATCGCGTAGGGGACGCGCGCGCCGCTGAGGAGCGATGAATTGAGCGTACCGAGCGCCGCAACAATCATCGCCAATGTGATCCAATAAGCCGCACGCGGGCCGGCAAAGCTTGCAAATACGTCAGAGGCAACGTGCGCGGATGAAGCGACGCCGGCAAAGGGCAGCGCGTAGAAACAGACGGCGCTGAACAGGAGATACAATCCTCCGACCACGATCGTCCCGCCTATTAAAGCGAGCGGAAGATTCCGCTGGGGATTCTGGATTTCCGAGCCGACGCGGTTCAGGTCTTCCCATCCGTCGTAAGCCCAGAGCGACGCGGCGAGCGCCGCAAGGAAGCAGCCGAGCGTCCCGGCGGTGGACGCGGCGGGCCAGAACGGATGAAAGTGCGTCATGCTTCCATGGCCGAACCAAAACCCGACACCGACAATCGCGAGCAGGGATGCGACTTTCAGCAGCGTGAGCGCCACCTGCACGCCGCCGCCGACGCGCACTCCGAGGTAATTGATAAACGTGAAGAGAAAGATGATTCCCGCGGCCAACGGCTGCGCCCAAGTGAAAACGAAATCGTAAGGCTTGCCCGTGAAGGGATTTGTGGCGTGCCAGGTAAAAATGCCGGAAGCGATGGCGGGGATCAGGAAACTTGAGAACCGCGCAAAGCCCGCGGCGATCGAGGCGGCGGAGCTCGATTCGCCGACCGTCGAATGCATCCAGCCGAAGAGAAAGCCCCAGACCGGGCCAAGTCCTTTTCGCAGATACGCGTATTGTCCGCCGGCTTCGGGCAATGCCGCGCCCAGCTCCGCGAAGGAAATAGCGCCGAACAACGAAAGCAGGCCACCCGCAATCCATGCCGCATACACAACGCTGACGGAGCGGCCTACAGCGGCCATCTCACCCGGCTTCAGGAAAATTCCCGTGCCGACCATTGTGCCGACGACAATCGCAGAGGCAGCCCACGGACCGAGGCCGCGCACGAGTTCGAGCCGTTCCTTGATTGCGGTTTTTGGCGCGGGCATCGTTTTTTCCGTGAGCGGTCAACATATCATGTACGCGCAAGAGGCGGTAGCACAAAGACCCGATTGGACTTAGCCCCCAATGGCGAAAAACTTCCCCCAAGCGGGCAAGCCGTGTAGAATCCGCCCTGGAAATACTACACAGGGTCAGGGCCGCAATTCGCCGATTCCTAGGTCGCACCTCTCGAACATGGTGAAAATCGATGTCGAAAAAGATCAGCACAGTTGACGCTACTTATTTCCTCGGGTTCGACGGCGGCGGCACGAAGACGGATTGCGTTCTCGCCGATGCCGATGGCCGGATTGTCGCAAAAGCGGCAGGCGGGCCCTCGAACCCGCTTCGCTCCGGGTACACGAAATCATGGTTTTCGCTGAGCGATGTGGCGGACATGGTCCTGAGCCGCCAGAAAATCCATGCGGAACACATTCGCGGAATCTGCGCGGGACTGGGAGGCGCAGGGCGCGACGGGGTGGCGCGGCGCATCACGACATTTTTCGAGCGCAGCTATCCGAACGCACAGGTGTGCGTCACAACCGATCTCGAAGTCGCACTCGAAGCGGTGTTCGGGGCGAGCGAAGGGATGCTGCTCCTCGCCGGCACCGGATCGGCGGCGCTGGGACGAGACATCAACGGTCGCACCGCTCGTGCGGGCGGGCGCGGACCGTGGATCAGCGACGAAGGGAGTGCGTTCGACATCGGCCGCCGCGCGATCACGGCCGTCGTTCATCTGGAAGAGCATCGCGGCCCGGCCACCACGCTTTCGAAGCGGCTTTTGAAATGGCACGAGTGCCGCGATTGGGATTCGCTGCTCGAACGCATCGCAAAGAATCCGGACGAAATTTTTCCGAAGACGTTTCCACTGGTCGCAGAGCTGGCAGACGCAGGCGACGTGGCCGCGCGCGAAATTCTTTTGGCGGCTGCGGCCGCTCTGGCCGAACTCGTGTCGTCGGTCGCCGGCGAACTGGGCTGGCGCGACCGCGAGATTTCGATCGGTAAAGTGGGCGGAATGTTCGGCCGCTCGAAATATTTCGACGGCGCGATTGCAGCCCAAATCGAGAAAGTGACGCCGCTGGCCCGCCTGATCTCACCCAAAACGACTCCGGCCGAAGCGGCCGTGGAAATGGCGCTTCGCATGTCCCGCGCAAAAGGAAATGCCGCCTGAACCGGAATCCCGGCTCGAACGCGCGCGGTCGGCCTCGGGAGACGAAATCAAAGCGCTCGTCCACGAGGCGGGCGAAGAGATTTTGCTCGCGCTGCTCGAAAATCAAAACCTGGACGATACGCACGTCAGCCTGATGCTCGAGCGGCTGGACCTTTCCGCGAACGTCTTAAGCGCCGTCGCCGAAAAAGGGAAGTGGACTGCGAGCGAAGGCGTGCGGCTGCGGCTGGCGCGGCACCCGCGCACTCCGAAACGAATTGCGCTCGCTGTCGTGCGCCAGCTTTTCCTTTTCGATCTCGTCCGGCTGAGTTTGCTGCCCGCAGCCCCGGCCGACATCCGCCGCGTAGCCGAGGAGATTATTCTGACGCGCATCCCGCATTTGCCGGTCGGAGAAAAATTGACGCTGGCGCGGCGGGGCCCGGCGCGCGTTGCGGGGGCGCTGATCGCCGAAGGACACGCGCAAGCAATTAAACTCGCGCTCGGGAACGCGTTCCTGACGGAAAGCCAGGTGCTGAAGGTACTGGCGAAGCCCGGAGTGCCGCCGCGATCCGTCGCAGCGATCGCGCAGCATCCGAAATGGTCATGCCAGTACAACGTTCGCATTGCACTCGTGCGGAATTCGCACACGCCCGTTCCGGTGGTGCTGGCGTTTCTTCCGAATCTCACGCTGCGCGATTTGAAAGAGATTGCCGGGCTCGAAGGGCTCGCGCCACATTTGAAGAAATATATTCAGCAGGAGCTGACGCGCCGCAGCCGTCGCGGGGAAGAGCGCGAAAAGTAAGGCGCGGCGAAGAATCGAAACCGAGGGGTGAATGGCGAAGCGACCGAATCCGATGCGCTGGATCATGGTGCTGGGCGGCGTCGCGCTGGTGGGCGCGCTGATTTATTTTTCGTTCCAGCAGAATCAACACCGCTACGAAGTGTGCGTGACGTTCAAAGGCGGGATGCACTGCGCGACGGCGACGGGCGCGACGCGGGACGAAGCGATACGCGCGGCGCAGGGAATTGATTGCGAGATGCTTACGAGCGGGCGCGATGAAAACATGGTTTGCCTCGATAGCCCGGCATCGAGCGTTCGTGAAATGAAATAGGCGTCAGCCCGGCGGGGGTGCTTTACTTCGCGGGCTTCTTGAAAGGCTCCGCGACGGGCGAGCCGAGGATTCGCAAGCAGGTCATCAATTGCGCGCGGTGGTGGATTTCATGGTCGTTCATGCCGTAGAGAATTACGGCGACTTTGCGGCGATATCCGAGTCCGGGGTGAGCGCGCTCTTCTTCGAATATTTCCGGAGGTTGCGCCGCGATCAAAGCGAGAGTTTCACGGTGAACTCGCTCGAGATTCTTCAACTCCTCCGCAAGCGTGCCGGGGGTTCCGATGATCGCGCGCAGGCCTTTGGGAATGCGCGTCTCGAAATACGCGAAATTTCCATCGAGAGCGACGCGGCGCACGCCTTCCTCCGACACCCACATGTGGCGAAGCATTTCGCCGACGCTGAGCGCGTCCTTCTCGGGCTTCCAATTCATGTGCTCCGGGCGAAGCAGCGCGAACACTTCCTTCGAGCGGGCGCGGATCGCTTCCTTCTGCTTGAGAAAAAATTCCTGGAGCGTCGTGCCCATGCCGGGATTATACGCCAACCGATGCAACGCGCCGCGGTGTCTAAATAAAAGGGGCCTGGCCGCCGTGTGGATTGACAGTGCGGTTTTCACTGCATAGCATCGAATGTCTTTGAGGCATACTTGGGGCGCGGGATGACGCATTGTTTGAATTGCGGAGCCGAACGGGATGTGGACGTCTGCGCCGCCTGCGGGCTCGGTTCCACGGCCGCAGAATTTTCGCTGCGGCGAAAGCTGCTGAACCGCACCGCGATTTTTCTTCTCGGCGCGCTCGCGTTCATCGTCGCGAGCGGGCGCTATCCGGCGCTGGAGCTCGACGGAATCCTCATTTTCATCGGGATACTTTTCTTTCTCACACTGGGGCTGGCGATCTGGGTGGAGAGCCGCGCGCTTCGCCATGCAGAAGTCGAAGCGCTAAAGCGCATTTACTACGGTTTGATTCCGCTGCCGTGGCTGCTCGCCGCGCTGTTGCTGGGGAATGGCGCGCTCGATCATGCGCCGGCGAAGCCGCGGGAGGGGCGCGTCATCGGGAAATTCTCGATGCCGGGGCCGGTTGCCACGCGCCGCCTGGTGGTCACGTCGTGGCGCGACGGGCACCGATTTGAACGCGTCCCAGTGGATCGCGGCGACTTCGACCGTTTTACCGCGGGGGATTCAGTCGAGGTGCAGGTGAAGGACGGCCTGGTCGGCATTCCGTGGGTCGTGGGCGTTTCGCGGCGCTGAGGGCGTCAAACCTTTGCGGGATTTTCGCGCTTGACGAATTCTCCCGCGCCGGGCTTTCCGGTGAATCGGCCGTTGTCCACAATGATTCGCCCGCGCGACATTACAATCTTCGGAATTCCTTTCACGCGAATGCCTTCGAACATCGAATAATCCACGCGCATATGGTGCGTCTTCGCGCTGATCGTCTGCTCTTCGTCCGGGTCGAAGATGATCAGGTCCGCATCCGATCCAACGGCGACGGTGCCCTTGCGCGGATACAATCCAAAAAGTTTCGCGGGCGCGGTCGAAACGAGCTGCACGAATCGGTTGGGCGAGAATCGCTTTCCGTGGACGCCGCCGCTGTAAACGAGACTCAGCCGATGCTCGATCCCGGGTCCGCCGTTCGGAATTTTCGTGAAGTCGTCCTTGCCGAGTTCCTTTTGCTCCTTGAAACAGAATGGGCAGTGATCGGTCGAGACGACTTGCAAGTCGTCTTTCGCGAGCCCCTGCCAGAGTTTTTCCTGATGCCATTTCTCGCGAAGGGGCGGCGTGAAAACGTATTTCGCTGCTTCGAATCCGGGGGCGTCCATATTTTCGAGCGAGAGATAAAGATATTGCGGGCACGTCTCGGCGTAGACGGGAAGCCCGCGGTCGCGCGCTTCGCGGACTTTTTCGAGCGCCTCGTTGCACGAAAGATGCACGATATACACGGGCGAACCCGCCATTTCCGCAAGAGCGATCGAGCGGCTCGTGGCTTCCGCTTCGGCCGTGACAGGACGCGTGAGCGCGTGATATTTCGGCGCGCGTTTTCCTTCGGCCAGCGCGCGCTGCACGATTACGTCAATCGCGCCGCCGTTTTCCGCGTGCATGCAAATCATTCCGCCGGAGTTGGCCGCGGAGCCCATGGCCTTGAAGATGCTGGCGTCGTCCAGCATGAAAACGCCCGGATACGCCATGAAGAGCTTGAACGTGGGGACGCCTTCGCGAACGAGAGCTTTCATTTCCGCGAGCTGCGCGTCGGCGAGTTCCGTGATGATGCAGTGGAACGAGTAATCGATTACGGCTTTGCCGTCGGCTTTCTTCATCCACGTGTCGAACGCCTGCCGCAGAGTCTGGCCTTTGTACTGGATCGCGAAATCGATCAGCGTGGTGGTCCCGCCGAACGCCGCCGCCACCGTGCCCGACTGAAAATCGTCCGCGCTGGTGGTCCCGCCGAACGGCATGTCGAGATGCGTGTGCACGTCGATCCCGCCGGGCATGACGTAGCGGCCGCGCGCTTCGACCACGTTACCCGCACCCTCGATCGGGAGATCTCTGCCAATGGCGGCAATTTTGCCGGCGGAGATGCCGACGTCGCTCGCATATGTGTCAGTGGCGGTGACGATCGTGCCGTTGCGGATCACGGTGTCGAAACGCATTTCGCGAATGCCTCCCCGGGCCGGCCGCGCCCACGTGCGTAGCTTACACCTTACACGGCCGGATTCTGGAGTGGTTATGAGCGCATTCTTCTCCCGAATCCCCACGCAAAAATTATTGCTCAATACCTATCGCGCCATCGAAATCGATTGCGGTAGCACCCAATTCGCGGTGCTAGAATGGCCTCTTTCGTGGGGCCGATTTGGACGAGCGAGGCAGGCGATGACGCTTCGAGAGACTGCTCCAAAGCTTAGTCCCGAACAGTACGAAAAGAATTTCGCGGACATCACTCCGCCGTTTGACCCGCGTCAGGCGGCGGTCGAGGCGGCGCGCTGCCTCTATTGTTTCGACGCTCCCTGCACCGTGGCGTGCCCGACGCACATCGACGTTCCTTCGTTCATCCAGAAAATTTCCACCGGAAACCTTCGCGGCTCGGCGCGCGTAATCCTCGAAGCAAATATACTGGGACAGAGCTGCGGACGCGTGTGCCCCACGGAAGTTCTTTGCGAAGGCGCGTGCGTGATGCACGAAAAGGGCATCAAGCCGATCGAAATCGGGCGGCTTCAACGTTACGCCGTGGACTACGTTCTCGACCGAAAGATTCAGCTCTTCCGCGCCGGCGCGCCAAACGGAAAAAGGATTGCTTGCATCGGTTCGGGCCCTGCTTCACTCGCCTGCGCCGCGGAACTCGCGAAGCTTGGCTATCGCGTCACGATTTTCGATCGCAACGCGGTGCCGGGCGGCCTCAGCACCTATGGCATCGCCGCTTACAAAACCCGCGCGAAGGATTCGTTCCGCGAAGTGGAAATGGTGCGCTCGCTCGGCGTCGAGTTTCGCCAAAAAACGGAAATCGGTCGAGATATTTCCTTCGCGCAGCTCGAAAAGGAATTTGATGCGATTTTTGTCGGAGTGGGCCTCGGTGAAACGGGGGATCTCGAAGTGCCCGGCGAGAATCTTGCGGGCGTGTACGGCGCGATGGAATTCATCGAGGCGACCAAGTTGCGCTCGTTCGCGGATGTCGAGGTGGGCCGCCGGGTCGCCTGCATCGGCGCGGGCAACACGGCGATCGACGTCGTGACGGCTTCAAGGCGCCTGGGCGCCGAAGCGGTTCACCTGCTCTACCGCCGCGGCGAAAAGGAAATGTCCGCGTTTCGCTACGAATACGATCTCGCCAAACTCGATGGCGTCAGTTTCCACTGGCTCACGCAGCCTGTGCGGATCATTGGTGAAGGCGGAAAGGTCTCAGGAATCGAATGCATTCGCACGCGCCTTGAACCGCGCGGGACGCGCGGGCGCGGCAAGATTGCAACGATTCCCGGAACCGAGTTCAAGCTAGACGTGGACATGGTTGTCCGCGCAATCGGGCAAAAGCCCGTCACAGAATTTCTGCGCGCGGTTCCCGGCATCGAGCTGCGCTCGAACGGGACCGTGGCCGCGAACGAACGCCACCAGACTGGCCATCCGAAATATTTTGCGGGCGGCGATTGCGCGAACGGCGGGAAAGAAGTGGTGGACGCGGTTGCCGAGGGCATGGAGGCAGCGCGCGGGATGGACGCGTGGCTCGGCTCGCCGCGCGGAAAGAATTAATCCGCGTGCGCTTGCCGGAATCCGTCACCGAGCGCCTTCCGTTTCTCGAAACGCTCGAAGACGCATGGGATCCTGTGCCGAGAGCGGCGCTCGTTGCGTGGCTTGTGTTTTACGTTTTGTTTCTTTACCAGGCGGCGCGCGGGCAGGGAATGCTTCTGATGATCGATCTCGTCTTCATTCCCATTCACGAAGGCGGGCACCTGCTCTTCCGGATTTTCGGCGAATTTGTGAGCGTCGCGGGCGGCACGTTATTGCAATTTTTCGTTCCTGCGGCGCTCGCTATTTCATTCGCGTTTCGGCGGCAAGTGCAGGGCGTCGCGTTCTGCGCGTTCTTTTTCTTCGAGCAATGCCTGCCGACCGCGCCGTACATGGCCGACGCGCGCGCGCAGGTGATGCCGCTCCTGACGGTGGGCGACGCTGATTATGTGATTCACGATTGGAATTATTTGTTCGGCCATCTGGGCGTGCTCGACCACGATATCCAAATTGCGGGCACTGTCCGGCTGATTGGCTGGCTCGGGATGCTAGGCGTTGTCGCATGGTTTGTGTGGCGCAGCCTACACGAAAAACCAAACGCAACCACAGATGAACGCAGATGAACACAGATAATGACAAGAGCAAGGAAGAGGATAGGGTTACTGGAAATCTCTATCCTGAACAGGAATTGACCGGGAAAATCATCGAATGCGCCTTCACGGTTCACAATGCATTGGGCTCGGGTTTTTTGGAAAAGGTCTATGTGAACGCACTGGCGGTTGAATTGCGTAGTGCAGGTCTGAATTGCATTCAAGAAATGCCCCTTCAGGTCAAATACCGAGGTGCCATCGTTGGTGATTACATTGCTGACGCGGTGGTAGAGGGGAGAGTGCTATTGGAATTGAAAGCCTGCACTGGATTGGATCATGTGCACGAGGCGCAAGTTTTGAACTACCTTCGTGCTTCCGGGATGCGCGTCGGCCTGCTGATGAATTTTGGCCGTCCAAAACTACAGTTTCGGAGGTTTGTTTGTTGATTCTTTTTCGTCGCGAGGTTATCTGTGTTTATCCGTGTTCATCTGTGGTTGCATTGTTCTTCTGGAGGTGAAAAATGGCTGACTTGCGCGTGAAATTTTGCGGAATTGAGTCGCCGAATCCGTTCTGGCTCGCGTCCGGCCCGCCGACGAATACCGGCGGCCAGGTGATGCGCGCGTTCGACGCCGGATGGGGCGGCGCCGTGTGGAAAACGATCGGCGAGCCGATTCAGAACACGAGTTCGCGTTACGGCGCGATCGATCTGAACGGCGTGAAGATGATGGGGCTCAACAATATCGAACTCATCAGCGACCGTCCGATTGAAGTGAACCTGCGCGAAATCGCGGAAGTGAAAAAACGCTACCCGAAGAATCTCGTGATTGCGTCACTGATGGTGGAATCGAAGCGCGAGGTGTGGCACGACATCGTTCGCCGCGCCGAGGACGCGGGTTCAGATGCGCTCGAGCTGAATTTCGGCTGCCCGCACGGAATGAGCGAACGAGGAATGGGCGCGGCCGTCGGACAGGTGCCCGAATACACCGAAATGATTACGTCGTGGGCGAAAGAAGCGGCGAAGACGCCGGTGATCTCGAAGCTCACGCCCAACGTCACTGACATCACGCAGGTCGCCCGCGCCGCGGAGCGCGGCGGAGCGGACGCCGTGAGTCTGATCAACACAATCAATTCCGTGATGGGCGTGGACCTCGAAACTTTTGCGCCGCGTCCGAATGTCGGCGGGAAATCGTCGCACGGCGGATATTGCGGCCCGGCCGTGAAACCGATCGCACTGCACCTAGTTTCGAGCGTCGCGAAGAAAGTGAAAATTCCGATCGTCGGAATCGGAGGAATCGGCACCTGGATCGATGCCGCCGAGCACATCTCTCTCGGCGCTTCGATGGTGCAGGTATGCACGGCCGCGATGCATTACGGCTTCCGTATCGTCGAGGACATGGCGGACGGCCTGAACGCGTACATGGACGACCACGGATACCGCACGATTGAAGATTTTCGCGGGCGCGCCGTCCCGAACGTGATGGATTGGGGCGAGCTCGACCTGAATTACAAAATCATCGCGCGCATCCACACGGATCTCTGCATCGGATGCCAGCTTTGCTACGTCGCATGCGAAGACGGCGCTCATCAGTGCATCGAACGCGCCCCTGCGAAAAACGGAAACGGCAAGCGCAATCCAAACGGGATGGAAGTTCACGTGCCGAAGATCATTGACGACGAATGCGTGGGCTGTAATCTCTGCGCGCTCGTGTGCCCCGTGACCGGATGCATCACGATGGAGCAAATTCAGAATGGGCTTCCGCCGATGTCGTGGAAGCAAAAGACGGGCGGCGCTGCGGGGAGTTGCGCGCCGGCTGTTTCCTAGTTGGGGCGCACGACGAGAAATCAAGCACGGGCGGATTAATAGAAGGCGCGCATATCGGGCCGGTGCGGCAACTGCACTTCGAGAGTCCGTCCATAATCTCCGAGCGTGACGCGAACCAGTTGCGCCGTCCCAATGTCCCTCACCATCCAGTCGCTGCTCGGAAGGACTCGGTCCTGATTCGCGGGGTCATCGGTCTCAAAATCGGCGCCGTGCGCTTCGAGATCGGCCAGCTGAACGGTGTAAACGATTCTCGATTTGATGTCGAGCGCGAGGTAGCGGCGACCGAGAAGCACCAGGATGATCGCCGGATCTTTTTTCTTGTCCGTTTTCTCCGGCTGATAGACGTTCCACTTAAGCGGAACTTTTTCGTCGAGTTTCACACGGGCAAGCGGCACAAGCTTCCAGTGAATGCGAACACCTTCTCCTGCGGCAGCGAGTGAGCCAATGGCGATAACGGATGGAATTACGAGCGCGG
>JBAWGF010000270.1:0-10981 GCA_049592615.1 Candidatus Acidiferrales bacterium | reverse complement strand
CAACCGGATCGCTTTGCATCGCTCGCCGCTTCTCGGGTGTTGCGTGAAGCTGCCCATCCTCATCCCAAAGATAGCTTCGAACGCATGTAACTCCGTAATTGGTGCAGGTCGCTGCGAGCGAAAACTTGTCCGGGTGCGCTTCATCTTGAGGGGAGTACACAAGCCGGTATTTCTGCAACTGAAGCTCCGTGTGGGCGGCTCCTTCAATCTTTCCTTGCGGCAGGATGTAGAGCGAAGCGAACGCGGGAACATACATGTCGTCGAAGCTCGCGGGTAGCTTGTGCCCCTCGCTCCGATCCGGATAGTGCATGATTCCGTTATAAACGTTATCGCAGTGCGAGTCGTAGAGATCGCTGGGCATGACGTGAATCTGCGCTTCGACATTCTTCATGCTCCAGCCGTAGAGCGTGTAGATGCGTCCCGAGTTGTCCGTGAACATCGGATCCACCATCGGGTGTTTGAACCACGGACTCGGCCTCGCAATAAGCTGGTAGTTTGTGATTTGACCCGAGGCCGAGTCCTTCCGGCGTTTGTACCAGAGCACATACCCGGACAACGAACGAGGCCTTGCCAGGTGCGCGTCGCAACCCGGCAGCCTCGACACGGCAGCGAGCGAATCGGGAAATGGTGTGCCGGGATGCTGGAATTTGTAATCAATCAGACAGGATGTCAGCACGCGCAGAGCGTAAGCTGCGTTGTCACGAGCGGTATAGTTTTCAACCTGGTGTTGCCGTTGCAACATTGTCGAGCTGGACAAAAAACCAGGGATGAGAATCGCATAGAAAAATGTGATCAATGCGGCAGCGGCAAATGTCTCGCCGAAGGGCTTGCGTGCGCGCACTCCAGCAACGCTTGTTGCAAGGCTCAGCGGAATCAGGATTTTGAGGGAAATGTCCACGGCAGCGGGCGGGGCAGGTGTAATGCCGCTGAACATGTGCTCGAGTCCGAGTAAAGGAATGATCGCGAGGTCAAGCAACAGGCCCGCTATAAATGCAACGCCGCCGGCGCGCGCGACCCAGCGTCCTCTGCCAACCCACAAAATCGTGACGAGCGCGAATGTAAAAGGAGCAACAAAGAGGAAGCAAGGGAAAACCCTTGGCCCGGAGAATGATGGATCGCCAAAAAACACCACGGCGATCAGCACAACCTCCACTGCCAAACAGGCGACGAGAAAGCCGGTAGCGGGGAGCTTTTCTGATGCAGAGGGATTTCCTGGGAGAGTGGGGAGGGGATCAGTCATCGTCGCCAAGGAGAATCGCGGCAGCGAGGACCGTGGTCCAAAGCCCGCGCTTATCTCCGACGGCTGACTGAGTGATGTTCATCGTGCGGACGATCTTGTTCGAGATGCGGTACACCTCTTTTTTTTCGTCCCAGGACAAATCGGGATCGAATTCCACGTTGAGCGTCGTCGCGAGCATTTCCGCGGCCAGCTCTTCGGTGTACTCGCCCGCGATTTCTTCGCTCTCTCCGAACGAGTGATGCTCGGACAGATATCCGAACATGGATTTATCGCCCGGCAGCGCGAGTCCCACGCCCGCCGCAATCAACCGGTGCGGCTCGCGCGTCTGATTTTCGCTGATGACGGTGAACGCGACCTGCCCGGGCTTCAAATGCTTCAGTCCTTCGCTTCGCGAAATCAGTTTGCAGTAGGGAGGAAAAATCGAGGAAACGCGAACGATGTTGCAAGCAGCTATTCCCGCGCTGCGCAGAGCGAGCTCGAAGCTCGAGAGGCGCTCGCGGTGTTTTCCGGCTCCCTTGGTGAGGAATATTTTCTTCGCGACGAACGCCATGTGCCGTGCCGGGTTGCGGTGCCTCCGTCGAACAGAGTCGGAAAAAAATTGCGTCCGAAAATTAACAAGCACGCCGGGGGATGTCAATCATTATTCACGTACCTGCTTCAGCGAATCGCGTTGCGCGCGTCATTTCTCGCTGCGTCCTCGATCGCCGCGAGCGCTTCAGGAGGAACAATTTTCCAATTCGAGTCCGCTTCCGGCGGGATTGCCTTTGTCCGCGAAAGATAGTCGATCAACAAATCACGAATTTCGATTCCCGATTGGTACACGACAGGCAATCCCTGAAAGACCGAATATCTTCCGCCGCCCGTGTAGCGGTAATTGTTGATCGCGACGCGAAATTTCTGCGCCGGATCGAGCGGCTTGCCGTGATAGGTCAAATCGCGGATTCGCTGCCCTACCGGCTGACTCAGATCGATCACGTAAGAAACTCCCTCGGCGGAATCCGCGTTGTAGCCGGGCAGCGAAACCTCTTTGCCCTCCGGAATCGGCCACGCGGGGAAAAAGCTAGCGGCGTGTTCGAGCGCTTCTTTTAACTGCACGCCGTTCATTTCCACGGCATACAAAGTGTTCTCATAGATGTAGAGCGCCGCGGCCTCTCGCACCGTCACAGGTCCCGCGGGAATTTTCGCGGCGGTGTAAAACATCGTGGCCATCGAGACGTCCGCGTGTGACGCGTCGAGCTGGACTTTGTGAATCAAATCCACCAGCGGCTCGTCTTCATACCGCGCGAATTCTCCGGAGAGCGCTTTCGCCGAGGTCGCGAGCGGCTCATCGAGATATTTCTGGGTCGCTTCGTGATATGGCTCCCCTAATTTCATTATTTCGGGATCGGCCGCCACTTCCGTCGTCACCGGAATTGTCTTCGAATGTTTTGATTCGAGCTGCCATCGCCCCTGCGAGTCGCGCGACATCACGATGTCTGCGCGAGCCAGAGACTGCCCCCAGTTTCTTGCCTGCGCCATCAGCACGCCGTTGACAATCTTTTCGGACAATTCGCGATGAGTGTGGCCGAAGAAAATCATATCGATTCCCGGGACCTGCTCGGCGAGATCCCACGCCACATTCTCGCCGTGAACGGCATCCTCGCTGTCCGGCGCGCCCGTCGCGGGGTTGCGGCCTAACCCCGAGTGCATGATGACGACGAGCAAGTCCACCTGCTTGCGAACTTCCGGGATCACGCGTTTCCCGGCATCCACGATTTGCTCGAATTCGTAACCCTTGTAGTGCGCGGGAATCTCCCATCGCGGAATTCCGGGCGTGACAAATCCCACAATCCCGATTCGCACTCCCTTGACGATCTTGATAATGAACGGCCGGATGTACGGCACGCCCTGCGTATATGTCTGCTTGATATTGGCCGCGAGCCACGGAAAATCCGATTCGCTCTTGGCCTTCCACATCACGTCTTCGCCGAAATTGAATTCGTGATTGCCGACGGCCATCGCGTCGTAATGCATTGCGTTAAACGCCGCGATCGTCGGGTTCGTTTTGGTCAGGTCTTTGTGAGTGAAGTAGTACGCAAGCGGAGTTCCTTGAATCGTGTCGCCGCAATCGAGCAGCAATGCGTCCGGCGCGTCCGCCCGCTCGTGCTTCACGAGCGTTTCGATCTTCGCGAGCCCCACGTTTGCCTGCTTATTCGCGTAGTAGTCCCACGGCTCGATTCGACCGTGAATGTCCGTTGTGCTGAGCAATGTGATCGTGACAATTTGGCTGGAGGTCTGCTGTGCCGCCTGCGCAGGGCCGCCCTGTACGGCGACGCGCCCGTTCACGGCAAAGACAGCGACAACGGCAAAAAAGACCACGGCAATCAAGCGTTGGAATTTATTGTCACGGTACCGCAAGGCTTACTCCTTAATGCAGAGGGGAATGCACGGGGCGAGCGAATCAGCGACGATTTTCAATTCCCGAACTTGAGGAGAAGTGAAGTCCGGCCCGGCCTCAGCAGCTGTGGCGCCCTTCCGCGATACTTGAATTACGCCGATTACTCTCTTCTCGAGCATCATCGGAGCGCTCATAATTTTTTGGATTGGATCGCCGCGTTGCTCTTCGATCAGCGGCACGGCCTCGAACACCGATGCGTGAGGCACCACCGAGAAATGATTGATGATTTCCGAGCGTTTTTCACGCGCCGTGCGGGCCGCGAGCGAATTCGTGCTGGTCATCGGAATCTGGCCCACCGCCTGAAGCTTTTCCGGCACGACGAATCTCAAAAACCGGGAGTCCGAACTGAGGATGAATATCGCAACTTCGTGGTGCTGGACCGCGAAATGCTTGCTGATGAGATCCACGACGCGGTTCAAGCCGACCGCATCACCGGATTCGCCCTTGCGAACGAGTTCACTCACCCATTTTTTCAATTCAGTGATGTGTTCGCTCGCCATCGTCTGGTTCGTTCCTTGGCCGCAGAGTCTACCATATTCACTGCGGCATTCCCGGGAACGAAATCCCTCGAAATTCCGAAGAGTATCCATTGAGAATGGTCCTTGCGATCCATTTTCTCCGATCTTTTCCGATGCCGGTCATCTACTTCAATTTCTTCGGCCGGTGCGGCGAAAAAATCTTTTCCCGCAGTATCTTGCAAACTCTTTCGCGGAAATCTATACTGACTCCGTCGATTCGATGAGGATCGACATTCGGTTCCCGGAAGCAATTCGGAGCGTGCATGGCGGCCCCGACGGCTGAATCAAAGACTAGCTACCTCCTCGACAAACTGCATTCTCTCAGCGGCGTAATTCCTATTGGCGCATATCTGGCCGACCATATCTGGTCGAATAGTTACGCGCTTGTGAGCGCGGGAAAGTACGACCACGTTTCGCGCGATCTTCAGACCGTACCCTGGCGCATCGTTCTCGAAGCCGGCATTCTCTGGATTCCGATTCTTTTCCACGGTTTCTACGGGCTGTACATCTGGTGGGCGGGGAAATCCAACGCCATCGGACATCCGTGGATGGCCAACTGGCTCTACGTGCTTCAGCGGTGGTCCGGCATTATCGCATTCGCTTTCATCGGCTGGCACGTTTACACCGAGCGCTTCCTCGGCCACGGCGTGACGACATACTCCGACGTGGCGCGCGCGATGGCAAATCCCCTGTACGTGGCGTTTTACATTGTCGGCGTTACCGCTGCATCCTTCCATCTCGGCAACGGCCTCTGGAATTTCGCGTGCAAGTGGGGAATCACGGTCTCGACCAGCGCGCAACGCGCCGCCGGGTGGTTTGGCGCCGTCGTCACTCTCGCGCTCACTTTCGCGGGCATCATCATCATTCTGGGATTCCATTACGCATGGTTCCCGCTTGGAACGTACGCACAATGAAGAATCCCAAGATCATCATCGTCGGCGGCGGCCTCGCAGGTCTGATGGCGGCGATTCGCGTCGCCGAGTCCGGCATTCCCGTGGATCTCTTCTCTATCGTTCCGGTCAAGCGCTCGCATTCCGTGTGCGCGCAGGGCGGCATCAACGCCGCAAAGAATCTCAAGGGTGAAGGCGATTCCACCTGGAAACATTTTGACGACACGATCTATGGCGGCGACTTTCTCGCCAACCAGCCGCTCGTCAAAGGCATGTGCGAGGCCGCGCCCGCGATTATCGATCTACTTGACCGCATGGGCGTGATGTTCAACCGCACGTCCGAAGGGCTGCTCGATTTTCGCCGCTTCGGCGGCACGCTCTACAATCGCACGGCGTTCGCCGGCGCCACAACCGGCCAGCAACTGCTCTACGCCCTCGACGAGCAGGTGCGCCGATTCGAAGCCGAAGACAAAGTCCACAAATTCGAAGGCTGGACGTTTCTTTCGGCCGTTCTCGACGATGCCGGCATCTCTCGCGGCATTTGCGCGATGAACTTGAAGACGATGGAGATTCGCACGTTTCCCGCGGACGCCGCGATTTTCTGCACCGGAGGGATCGGCGCGATCTTCGGCCGCTCGACGAACTCGGTGGTTTGCACCGGCTCGGCTCAATCCGCGCTCTTGCAGCAGGGCGCTTACTACGCCAACGGCGAATTCATTCAGGTGCACCCGACGGCGATTCCCGGCGAAGACAAGTGCCGATTGATGAGCGAATCGGCGCGCGGCGAAGGCGGCCGCATGTGGGTCCCGAGGCAGCCTGGCGACAAACGCGCCACGAAATCGATTCCGGAAAGCGAACGCTTCTACTTTCTCGAGGAGTGGTATCCGAAGTACGGCAACCTCGTCCCGCGCGACGTTGCCACGCGCGCCATCCACAAAATTGTTTTTGAATTGAAGCAGGGCCTCATCGGCGAGCCGGCCGTCTATCTCGACGTCACGCACATCCCGCGCGAGGTCCTCGACCGCAAGCTCGAAGGGATTCTCGAAATTTACGAGAAATTCGTCGGCGTCAACCCTCGCGAAGAGCCGATGAAGGTTTTCCCGGCGATGCACTACACGATGGGCGGCCTGTGGGTGGACAACGAGAACCAGGCCACGAACATCCCCGGAATTTACGCCGCGGGAGAATGCGATTACCAGTATCACGGCGCAAACCGCCTCGGCGCGAACTCGCTCGTCTCCTGCATCTACGGAGGCATGCTCGCCGGGCCCGCCGCCGTCCTCTACTCGCGGAATCTCGAGAAGGGCGCCGAAGACACTCCTGCCGCCGTCTTCGAGCGCGAGCGAGTCCGCCAGCAAGACATCACCGACGGACTGCTCCATCAGCAGGGAAGCGAGAACCCGCTTACGATCTGGCGCGAGCTGGGTGACGTGATGACGGAGCACGTCACCGTGATCCGTTACAACACCGCGCTGCAAAAAACACTCGACAAGATCGACGAGCTGAGCGACCGCTTCGGAAAGACGAATTTGCAGGACCGCACACAGTGGTCGAATCAAACTTTGAATTTCGCGCGGGAGCTTGGCAACATGCTGGTGCTCGCGCGCGCGATTACCATGGGAGCGCTTGCACGAAACGAAACTCGCGGCGCGCACTATAAACCCGATTTCCCGAATCGCGACGACGCAAAGTGGCTGAAAACGACGAAGGCGAGTTACGCGAACGGGAAAATCAAGCTTGAGTACGAGCCCGTGGACACGTCGCAGATTCCGCTTCGCGAGCGGAAGTACACCGCGGCGAAATGACAACCCGACAGGGGTTGTCATCCCGAGCGAACAGCGTGAGCGAGAGATCTGTTGATGGTTTCGAACGATTCAGCTAGAGAGCGACATGCCTGAAAACACATTCATCGTGCGCATCAAGCGGCAACAGCGTCCCGACGAGGCGGTGCACTGGGAGGAATTCGAGCTCCGCTACCGGCCGCACATGAACGTCATCACGTGCCTGCGGGACATTGCGGAAAAACCGCTCACTCGCGACGGCTGCGAATCAACTCCGGTCAGCTATGAAGCCAATTGCCTCGAGGAAGTCTGCGGCGCCTGCGCCATGGTGATCAACGGCAACCCGCGGCAGGCATGCTCGGCCCTGGTGGACAATCTGGAAAAACCGATTCGCCTTGAGCCGATGACGAAATTCCCTCTGGTCCGCGATCTCATCGTGGACCGCTCCGTGATGTTCGAGAGCCTCAAGCGGACGAAGTGCTGGATTCCGATCGACGGAACGTACGCCCTCGGCGAAGGTCCGCGCATGGCTCCGGCGAAACAGGAAATCGCATACCCGCTTTCTCGCTGCATCACCTGCGGCAATTGTTTGGAAATTTGTCCCAAGGTGAACGATCAATCCAATTTCGTCGGCGCCGCCATCGTCAGCCAGGTGCGATTGTTCAACATGCACCCGACCGGCGCGATGCACGCCGCCGCGCGTCTTGAAGCGCTCATGGGACCCGGCGGCATCGAGGACTGCGACAACGCGCAGAATTGCGTGAAGGTTTGCCCCAAGGGAATCCCGCTCACGGAATCGCTTGCCGCCGTCAACGGGCAGGTCCTGGTTCACGCCATCAAGACGTGGTTCCGCGGCTCGGACTAACTTTCGCACCGACGTTTCGCGCTACTTCATGTCGTGCTCGTTTGCAACCCGCACTCCGAATCCTCTTTTCACGTCGTTCCAGTTCGTGAGAAACTCTCCGTTCGAAACTCCGCAACAGAAGTGAACTGAGGGCACCGAATGACACGATTGGCATTGCTGACAGTCTGTATTCTGCTCGGGATGATTCTTCCACTCCTGGCTTTGACTTCTCCGGCGCAATCCGAAATCTCGACGAAGGCGCGCGACCTCCACTTCCGCTCGATTGTCGTGGACACGCACGACGATACGACGCAGCGCCTGCTCGATCCACACTTTGACCTTGGCATTCGCCACGCCGACGGGAATATCGACATCCCGCGCATGCGAGAGGGAGGCCTCGGCGCGATTTTTTTCTCCATCTGGATTTCCGGATCGGTCACGGGGCCCGAAGCGGTGAAGCGCGCGCTCGATCAGATTGACGCCGTGCGCGAAACCGTCGCGAAGCACCCGAAGGACCTTGCGCTCGCAACCACCGCGGACGATATCCGCCGCGCGCACGCCGCCGGGAAAATCGCCGCGCTCATGGGCGTCGAAGGCGGCCACATGATCGCGAGCGATCTCGGCGTGCTGCGATCGTTCGCGGCTCTGGGCGTTCGCTACATGACGCTCACGCACAGCGTCAATGACGAATGGGCTGACTCCTCCACCGATAAGCCCGCGCACAACGGCCTCACCGATTTCGGCAAGCAGGTAGTCCACGAAATGAACCGCCTCGGCATGATGGTGGACATCTCGCACGTCGCGGACAAAACTTTCTACGACGCGCTCGCTATTTCGGAAGCGCCGATGATCGCCTCGCACTCCTCCTGCCGCGCGTTGTGCGACGCGCCGCGCAACATGACCGACCAGATGATCAAGGATCTCGCCGCCAAAGGCGGAGTGATTCAGATCAACTATCACGTCGGATTTCTCAGCCAGGAATTTCAGGACGCGCAAAAGGCGCATCCGGAACTAGGCAAGCAAATCGACGACGTGGTAAAGAAGCGATGCGGTGGGAATGAAACCTGCGAACTGGTTGAAACGGAGAAAGTCGTTCGCGAAATGTGCACGCAGGGCAAGCTTCCGCGCGTCGAATGGACGAAGATCATCGAGCATATTGACCACGCCGTGAAACTCGTAGGCGCCGATCACGTCGGCCTCGGCTCCGATTTCGACGGCGCCGTGATGCCCTTCGGGATGGAAGACGTTACGTTCATTCCTGAAATCACGGACGCGTTGTTGAAGAAGGGCTATTCCGAAAGCGACATTCAGAAAATTCTGGGTGGCAATACACTTCGCGTGATGGAACAGGTGGAAGCCACCGCAAAAAGACTGGGAGGAAAGCCGTGAAACGCACCGTTGATTGCTTTTGCCTTTTTGTTCTCGCACTTTTTGTTCCTGCCCTTGCTTTTGCCCAGGCTCAACCGGCCGCGCAATCGACGGCGCAGAAACCTGCGGCCGCTTCTCCCGCCGCGAAGCCGAAGCCGGCGGCGACCGCTGCGACAAGCTCGCCCTTGCTGCATCCCGAAACTCTGAAGGCGAAAGCGCCTGAAGTTTTCGAAGCGAAGTTCGTCACCACGAAGGGCGATTTCGTCGTCCAGGTCACTCGCGCCTGGGCGCCCAACGGCGCCGATCGCTTCTACAATCTCGTGAAGCGCCACTATTACGACGGCAACGCGCTGTTTCGCGTCGTGACCGGCTTTGTGGTGCAGTTCGGCCTGGGCCCGAATCCCGCGATCAATAAAGCGTGGATGAACGCGAGCATTAAGGACGACGCCGTCACGCAGAGCAACACGGTTGGATACGTTACGTACGCCGCCGGCGGCGCCAACACGCGCACGACGCAGGTATTCATCAATCTTGGCAATAACGCGCGCCTCGACTCCTACCCTGACCACTTCGCGCCGTTTGGCATCGTCACGTCGGGCATGGACGTCATCAAGCAGTTTTACGCCGGGTACGCCGACGATCCGACAGGACATCAGGGCGAGATTACAAACGAAGGGAAGGTCTATCTCGAAAAGCACTTTCCGAAACTCGACGTGATCAAGTCAGCAACGATTATTTCGCCCGCTCCTGCGCCCGCCGCGCCGGCGAAAAAGCCTGCGGCCAGTGCCGCAAAGCCGGCTGCACCGAGCGGCGCCGCTGCGAAGCCATGAACGAATCGCAGTAAAGCAAAATCAATAGCTGCAAATCGCGGCCGAAACTGACAAACGTGCCGTTACTTCGCAACTAGAGGACACCAGACATGACAACTGAGTCGCTGCTAAAGCCCGCAAGTTTGACGGAGCAAGCCCCCGCCGAGTATGACGCGCAGTTCGCGACGACACGAGGTGACTTCACCATCCACGTCACGCGCGCATGGGCTCCGCTCGGCGCCGACCGCTTCTACAATCTCGTCAAGAATGGTTATTACGATGAAGCCGCTTTCTTCCGCATCGTGCCGAACTTCGTTGTTCAGTTTGGCCTCGGCGCCGACCCGAAGGTGAATTCCGCGTGGCGCAGCGCCAATCTGAAAGATGATCCCGTCACGCAGAGCAACAAGCCGGGCTACATTACATTCGCAACCGCGGGTCCGAACACACGTACCACTCAGGTGTTCATCAGCCTCGGCAACAACAATTTCCTCGACAAGCAGGGATTCGCTCCCTTCGGCCAGGTCACTTCCGGCATGGACATCGTTCAAGGGCTATACAGCGGTTATGGCGAGCGGCCGGACCAGGGCGCGATCACATCGCAGGGGAAAGCGTACATCGATCAGAATTTCCCGAAGCTCGACCGCATCAAGAAGGCGACGATCGCATAGCGTGCCCGGAAATCTCGCCTGCCGCAAATCGAGGCTTCTGGCGTGAGTCAAACAAGCGCCGGCAAATTTCCGTCCGACGCATCACGGTGGGCACTCGCGCGCGAACCGTCAGCGATTGCCTTCGGCGCACTCCTCGGCCTTGCCTTCGCAAAGCTCGTCATCCAGTTCGCCGGAATTCATCACTACGGCTTTTTTCGCGACGAGCTTTATTACACGGCATGCGGGGAGCATCTGGCCTGGGGCTACATTGACCAGCCTCCGCTCATCGCGCTCGTCGCGTGGTTCGCGCGCCATCTTTTCGGTGATTCGCTCGTGGCGATTCGAATTCTTCCTGTGCTCGTGGGCGCCGCTGTCGTTTTTCTGACCGGCCTGCTTGCGCGCGAATTCGGCGGCGGCAGATTCGCCCAGGTTCTCGCGGGAATGACA
>JBAWGF010000269.1:0-2467 GCA_049592615.1 Candidatus Acidiferrales bacterium | reverse complement strand
ATCATGACCAGTGGCATGGCGCACGTTTCGGGCGGCATCATGGCCGCTTACATCGCCTATGGAATTGAAGCCAAACATTTGCTCGCGGCAGTCATCATGACCGCGCCGGGAACAATTCTTCTTTCGAAAATGCTGGTCCCTGAAACTGAAACGCCGAAGACTTCCGGGAAAGTCCAAATGGCGAATCTCGAGCGCGACACGAACGCGCTGGGAGCGATTTCACGTGGAACTGTGGACGGCCTCAACCTCGCGCTCAATGTCGGTGCGATGCTGATCACTTTCATCGCTTTGATTTATCTCGTGGACGGCATTTTTGGCGCCGTGCACAACGGGTTCGCGCATTTTGGGATGGCGTGGTTTCCTACGAGTCTCGAACAGGTTCTTGGCTGGCTCCTGGCGCCGATTGCATGGGTCATCGGCATTCCCTGGCATGATGCTTCCTCGATAGGCAATCTGCTCGGCGTGCGCATGGTGACGAACGAGCTGATTGCATTCCAGCGCCTCGGTCCCATGAAGGCGGCACTCGACCCGCGCTCGTTCACCATTGCGACGTTCGCGCTTTGCGGCTTTGCGAATTTCAGCTCCATCGGTATTCAGATTGGCGGCATCGGCGCGCTCGCGCCCAACAAGAAGTCGGAACTCGCGCGGCTCGGCATTCGCGCCATGTTGGCCGGGACGATGGCCAACTTGATGTCCGCATCCATTGTGGGGGTCATGTTGCGATGACCTCGGCTCGCTCGAAATCCGCGGCGCGGGATGCCGAATATGCGCGCGCGGATCGCGCAGCGAAGTACATTCTCTCGAAAACGAAGCTCCGGCCGAAGATGGCTTTGGTTCTCGGTTCCGGGCTTGGAGCCTTTGCAGACGACCTTGCCGGCGCCACGCGCATCCCTTACGAAAAAATCCCAGATTTCCCGCGCTCGACCGCCGTGGGCCATGCCGGGCGGCTTGTGATCGGGAAGGTGGGCCCGATCGCCGTGGCGGCCATGCAGGGTCGCGTCCATTCCTATGAAGGATATGCGGCGAAGGAAGTCGTTTTTCCCTTGCGCGTGTTCGGCCGGCTTGGGATAGGTGCCGCCATTCTGACGAATGCCGCCGGCGGCATCAATCTCGAATACAAGCAGGGCGCGCTCGTCGTGATTCGCGATCACATCAATTTGCAGGGATCGAATCCGCTCATTGGCCCCAACGACGAGCGCTTCGGCCCGCGCTTTCCCGACATGACGCAGGCCTACTGGAAGTCTTATCGCGCCATCGCAGTTCAGGAGGCGAAGCGGCTCGGCATCGATATTCATGAAGGAGTGTACGCCGCGCTTTCCGGCCCGAGCTACGAAACGCCCGCGGAAATTCGTTATTTAAGGACGATTGGAGCCGATCTGGTCGGCATGTCCACCGTCCCGGAAGTGATTGTCGCGCGGCACATGGGAATCCGGGTGTTAGGAATTTCCTGCGTCACAAACATGGCTGCGGGAATTTTGGATCAGCCAATCGATCATGCCGAAGTGATGGAGACGGGCGAGCGAGTGAAGACGCAGTTTGTAGCGCTCCTCCGCGCTGCCATCCCCCGGATCGCGGCGGATGCAACGTGATAGCTTTGTGCCGACAGGTTTCGATGCTGCTTGCGATTCACGAAGGGTCCTGACATGAGCGAATACGAATCATTGATTTCGGCGGCGAAGCAGGCGAGGGAAAACGCGCACGCGCCGATTTCGAATTTCCGCGTCGGTGCGGCGCTGCGCGCAAAATCCGGCCGCGTCTTCACCGGATGCAACATCGAAAATGCAACCCTTGGCTTGACGTGCTGCGCCGAGCGTGTCGCGATTTTCAAAGCTGTCTCCGAAGGCGAACGCGGGTTTGATGCCATCGCCGTAGTAGCAGACACGGACACGCTCACGCCGCCGTGCGGCGCGTGCCGGCAGGTCATATGGGAATTCTGCGGCGACGTGCCGGTGATTCTCGCGAACCTGAAAGGAAAAGCGGTCCACGAGACCTCCGGAAAATTGTTGCCGCGCCCATTCGACTCTTCATTTTTGTAAGAAGCGAGACCACAGATGAACACAGACAAATGCCGATGAACATAGATAAACACTGATACGAATAGAGAAGAAGAACCTTGCATATGACAAATCCACTAAAGCCCGTGAATCGTCATTCTTGTTCCTTCCATTTCTCTTTCATTCTTTATCTGTGTTTATCAGTGTTCATCTGTGGTTGCATTGTTGTTCTTCCCGTCCTGTCGGCTGCTGCGAAAGAAAAAGTGGATCTGCTCGTTACGGGCGGGACCGTCATCACGATGGACGCGCAGCGGCGCGTGATTGAAGATGGCGCTGTCGCAATCCGTGGCGACGCGATCGTCGCCGTTGGGCCGCGCGCGGAAATCGAAGCGACATACGAATCGGCAAAATCCATTGACGCTCGTGGCGCGCTCGTCATGCCCGGCCTCATCAACGGTCACGCTCATGCCGCG
>JBAWGF010000268.1:0-37616 GCA_049592615.1 Candidatus Acidiferrales bacterium | reverse complement strand
GAGTATTTCCTCACGCCCGAAGGGACCTGCTACCACGGCCGCATGGTGAGCGGCGGGCGGCAGGGCGACGCGGGCCCGCTGGCATTGAAACGCGAATTGCGCCAGCACGAGACAGAAGCGGTGCGACTCGAGCGCGTGGCGCGGGAGCAGCAGGCCGGGCTCACGCACATCGAGCAGGAAATTGCCGTGGGTGATGAACGCGTCGCGGCGGCCATCGCGGATCAGATGGAAGCGGAAAAATCGTTTGTGACTGCAACCCATCAGCGCGATCAAGTCCGCGTCGAATTGCGTCGCGTCGAACAGCAGCTTGCAACCGAGCGCGAAGAAATCTCCAAACTTCGTGCCGAAGCGGATGCGGCTCGCGAGCGTGCCGAGCGTGCGCGCCGGGAACATGCCGAGGCGCTGCGTTCGCGCGCTGCGGCCGAAGCGGAGGCGGCGGAAGCATCGGAGGCCCTGGTCCGCTTGAGGCATGACTTCCACGTGCTGCAAGAGCGCGTCGTCGCGCGGCGCGAGGAATTGGCTGCCATGTCCGAGCGCCTTGCGAGCGCGGAGGCCGCCGAGCAGCGGCATTTGGACGAGCTGGCGCATTCGCAGGAGCGATTGACTTCGCTTCGCCATCAGCACGATGCACTGGCGCTCGAAAAAGCCGAACTGGAAAACTCCTGCGAGCAGCTCTCCCTACAAGCGGAAGAATTGCGCAAGGAAAAGATCCGCCTCGAGGAACAGAAGGCGGCGTTCGAAAAGGAATGGGAAGATGCGCGGTCGCGGGCGGCGCAGCTGGACGATTCGCTGCGCGGAAAGCGACAGTCGCTCGAAGAGCTTCGCGCCGAGCGCAGCCAGCGGCAAATCGAAAAGGCGCGGAACGATGCCGACCGCGATTATCTCCGCCAGGCGTGCGTGGCCGAATTGAACGCGCAGCCGGAAGAGCTGATGGCGCAGGAAGCGCAGCTCCTGGTGGGCGAAGACCTCATCACCGCCGAGACAAATTACAACGACATGAAAGCGCGCGTTGAAGCGATGGGCCCGGTCAACATGATGGCGCTCGAGGAGTATCAGGAGTGCGAGCAGCGCGAAAGTTTCCTCCGCCGCGAGCGCGACGACCTGGTGCAGTCGATTGAGAATACGCAGCTCACGATCAATGAACTCGATCAGGTCTCGCGGCAAAAATTCGAGGAAGCATTCAATGTCATCAATCGCCATTTCGCGATCGCGTTCCAGTCATTGTTCGGCGGCGGAACGGGTGAGATGCGTTTGGGCGAACCGGACAGCTCCGGCGAGGCGGGCATCGACATCGTCGCGCAGCCGCCCGGTAAGCGTCTCCAAAATATTCTGCTGCTATCGGGCGGCGAGAAGGCACTGACGGCGCTCGCGCTCCTCATCGCGGTCTTTCGCTATCAGCCAAGCCCGTTCTGCATCCTCGACGAAGTGGACGCGCCGCTCGACGAAGCGAACGTGGGCCGCTTCAACAAACTGCTGGCGGATATGTGCGGCCAGACGCAGTTCATCGTGGTCACACACAACCGCAAGACGATGGAAATGGGCTCTGTGATGTACGGCGTCACGATGCAGGAGCCCGGCGTGTCGAAACTCGTTTCGGTGAAGTGGGAAGAGACTGCCGCAATCACCGCGCCGAAAGCCGCGAGCAACGCGGCGTAGTTCGGGAGTCTCGCAAACGCCGTTCGATCAAGTTGCGGTGAATTTTCTTCCCCGTTGACAACAAACAACCCTGAGCTAGAATACCCGCCTCTCAGGAACGAGGAAACAAATCCCGTGGCGTCTCCACAAATGAGTGCAGTCATTTCGCAAACGGATTTTCCGGGACTTACACTGCGTGGCCGAGGAAAGGTCCGCGACATCTATGACCTCGGCGATCGGCTTTTGATCGTCGCGACCGACCGCTTGTCGGCGTTCGATGTCGTCCTTCCCACGCCCATTCCCGATAAAGGACGCGTCCTCACGCAACTCTCGCAATTCTGGTTCGAAAAATTATCGGACATCGTCCCGAACCACGTGATTTCGGTACGTGGATTCACCGGCGAACTCGCGCCGTACGCCGCTGCGCTCGAAGGCCGCGCCATGCTGGTGCGACGGACCGAACCGATCCCCATCGAGTGCGTCGTTCGCGGATATCTTTCGGGCTCCGGTTGGAAGGACTATCAAAAGACAGGCGCCGTTTGCGGGATTCCGCTTCCCGCAGGCTTGCGCGAATCGGACCGGCTCCCCGAGCCGATCTTCACTCCCTCGACCAAAGCGACAACGGGGCACGACGAGAATATCTCCTTCGAAGAGATGGTTCGGAGAATCGGGCGCCCTCTTGCGGAAAAACTTCGCGATACGAGCATCACAATCTACCGCCGCGCCGCTGAACATGCCGCGAAGTGCGGAATCATCGTCGCGGACACGAAATTCGAATTCGGCTTGATCGGCAAGAATGTCATCTGGATTGATGAAGCGCTGACCCCGGATTCCTCGCGATTCTGGCCCGCGGATCAGTACACTCCCGGCAAGCCGCAGCCATCCTTTGATAAGCAATTCGTGCGGGATTATTTGGAACAGATCGGCTGGAACAAGCAGCCTCCGGCGCCGGCGCTCCCGCCCAGCGTCGTTGCCGGCACGCGGGAGAAATACAGAGAAGCCTATCAACGCATTACCGGCCACGCCCTCGGCTAGGCCATTGGGAACGGCCCCTTCCCCGGAATGTGACTGCGGAGCGTGCGATGGTGAAAGATCAACTCGATTCTCTCGTTGGGATGATGGTGGAGCGCGGAATCCTGCTCGATGAAGCAGTGACGGAATTCGAAAAGAAATTCATACGGCGCGCGCTGGAGCAGGCTAACGGGAATCAATCCCGCGCCGCGAAAGTCCTGGGGATTCATCGCAACACGCTCAGCCGCAAAGTGGATGAGTACAAGCTGGACCGCCGCGGCCGGCGCGCCTGACGAGTCACGGCGCCCGCTGAAAGCAGAGCATCCGGGTATCAGGGTTTCGCTGGAAATGAAAATGGCCGGGTTGCGTTCGGCCCGGCCATTCCAATCTGGTGAAATTTTCTTCGACTCCGCGGTTACTGCTTCTTGGGCGGCACTTTGTGCGGAGCGTGCTTCCCCGCCGCCTTTTCTGCCGGAATGTCTTCCGCGTTCACCTTGGCCTTGTCCCAGTGGAGCATGAAGGCCGGAGCCGGATCGTAACCTGCGAGGGTTCCGCTGAATCGCACTGCGTCGTCTTTTTGCAAGCGGCTGGCGTCGGGCTGTCCAACCACTTTCACGTCCATATTTGAAGTCGTGGCGCTCTGCATTTCTTCCGGTGTCGCACCTGTGTAAACATGCAATTGGACTGGATCGCCTTCCGTCACATTAATCACTTTGCCGACAACTTCGGGAAATTCGGCGCCGCAGAGCGCGAGCCACGTCAATTTCGCTTTGTCGCCGCCGCCCTTCAGGTCGGCCATTACGGTCAAGATGGTGCTGGACTGAGCGATCTTCGCGAGATCGGCGGCGCTCGGAATCGAGTAGGTGGCCGGCCGGTCGGCGCCGGAAACTGCGAGCGCCAACAGCTCATTCAACTGCGCGTCCACTAGATTGTCACAGACGGGCTGTTCGTAATTCGCAATTTGTTTCCGCAAGTACGTCTTGATCTGGTCGGCGCCGGAAACTTTCAGGTTGATGGCGCGAGCGAGGGCCCAGAACCCCTCCATCCATTGCGTCGGCGTGGACTGCATGTAGGAAAGACCCAGCCGGTAATAGCTGACGCCGTCATCGGGGCTGATAGCAAGGGCCGCTTTCAAATATTCGATCGCGGCCGGATAGTCCTTCAAACCGTAGGATGTAAAGCCTGCCGTGTAATTGAACAGGGTCGTGGGACCTTTTTTCTGTTCTGTGAATTGCGCATCCGTCATTTTTTCAGGCTTGGGAATCGCATTGAGCGTCTTTAGTCCTTCGACGGCCGCGGTTCGAGCCTTGTTGAGCTGATCGGCCGCGTTGGGAGCCTTTTCGTTATAAACATAGTTGAACGCCAGCGTTCGAGTGTAAAAGGCTTGCAAGCGGGTTCCCTGGTCAACCTTGTCACCGAGACCGACGAGCTTGTCGGCATATTCGATTGTCTTGGGATAGTTCTTCAGATCGCTGTACGTCGTGAAGTAGAGCTGATAGATGTATTGCAATAACGTCGAATTCGGAAATTTTGCGACAAAGTCATCGAGCAGTTTGATCCGCACCTGCGGGTTCGTCTCGGAGCGGGCCGCCTGGAAGGCGTTATATTCCGGAATCGTGTAAGTTGGTTTTGCTTGTTCCTGTTGCGCGCCCTGTGCGGCAGCCGGCCCTGCAGGCAGACATAACGCTACGAGAACGGTGAGAAGAATCCCAGCCACGCCAAGAGCCTTTCGCATCATGTCTTCCCTGCCTCCTGAACCAGTTTCAAATCGGGCAAGCGGCCAAATCAGGACCACAACCCCGGAAGATCTACAGGACAAGTAAAATCTTCGGGATTATAGGGAAAGCCCCGCGAGCGTGCAAGGTGAATCCGTTTCGGAATTTCATCTTTGCTTGCAGCGCTCCTCCCTTCACATTTACTCTCAAGTGTTAAGATGATGAATCGGGGCGAATTGTCGCCTCACCGGAGCCCGCAAAATGAACACGAAGAAACCACTCGAGGGCAAGATCGCACTCATCACCGGAGCAAGCCGCGGCATCGGGCTTGCCATTGCGAAAAAACTCGGCCGCATGGGCGCGCGCCTCAGCATTTGCGCCCGAGATGAAAAAAGACTCGAATCCGCCGCCGGCGAGCTCCGCGCCGAAGGAGCGAGCGTTCTGGCCGGTCCCGCCGACGTAACGCGGCCGGGAGAAATAGTGTCGCTCGTGCAGAAAACGGAAAAATCGCTCGGCCCCATCGAAATCCTCGTGAACAACGCGGGAGTGGGGTACTTCGGCCCCACGCACGAAGCGTCGGAGGCAAATTGGGACGACGTATTAGACACCAATTTGAAATCGGTGTTCCTGCTGACCAAAGCCGTAGCGCCGGGCATGATCCAGCGCCGGAGCGGCCACATCGTTAACATCGTTTCGCTGGCCGGAAAGAACGCCTTCGCGAATGGCGGCATTTATTGCGCTTCGAAATGGGGCTTGCTCGGCCTGACGCAATGCATGGCGGAGGATTTGCGCGCGTATGGGATTCGCGTCAGCGCCGTCTGTCCCGGCACCGTCGAAACGGATTTTTCGCCGCACGCGGGAAAAGATCCGCGCAAGATGTTGCAGCCGGAGGATGTAGCGCATGTGGTCGAAATGCTCGTCACGCAGGCGCCGCAAAGCTTCATCAGCGAAGTCCTCCTCCGCCCCACCCTGAAGCCCTGAAACCTGAGCTGAATCCTTTCAACGGGCAGCGCATCATATGCTTTAAGTTTGAATGATTTTAGGTTAAACGACCATGCCGACGCACTTTAAGGGACGTAAAGAAACGATCCGGGCGCTCAATGCGTACATCAACTTTGCCCGGGCTTCCGATTCCCTGTTCTCACGCATGAGTGCGCAGATTGAATCCCGCGGCCTAACCCTCGGCCAGTTCGGCGTTCTGGAGGCCCTGCTCCACCTCGGCCCGATGAGCCAGCGCACGCTCGGCGAAAAGCTTCTGCGCAGCGGCGGCAATGTCACGCTCGTGGTGGACAACCTCGAAAAGCGCGGCTGGGTGCAGCGCGAGCGGCAAAAGGATGACCGGCGAATGATCGTGATTCACCTCACGTCCGAGGGACGCCGTTTGATCGCGCGCGTTTTCCCGGAACATGCGAAGGCGATCGCGAAGGAGATGAACCGTTTGGAACCGTCGGAGCAAGAGGCGTTGCGCCGGATTTCCCGGAAGTTGGGGCGGGACGCGGCGCAGAGCGATTTGAAACAATCACGGAGGGAGAAATAACATGGTGCAGATTCGACCGAGTGACGAGCGCGGCCACAACAAGCTTTCGTGGCTCGATTCGCATTTTACATTTTCTTTTGATCAATACTTCGACCCGGAACACGTGCAGTTCCGCTCGCTGCGCGTCTTGAATGAAGACGTCGTAGCGCCGGGCAAAGGTTTTGGCATGCATCCCCATCGCGATATGGAGATTCTCACGTGGATTCTCGAAGGTTCACTCGAACATCGCGACAGCATGGGGAGCGGCGCCGTGATCCGGCCCGGAGAATTGCAGCACATGAGCGCTGGAACGGGCGTGATGCACAGCGAATTCAACCCATCGCAGAAGGATTCGGCCCATTTGCTGCAAATCTGGATTATGCCGGAACGGAAAGGGCTGAAGCCCGAATACGAGCAGCTCTCATTTTTGGACAAAGAGTTGCGCGGCAATTTCCATTTTGTCGCAGGTCCGAAAGGTCCGGTGACGATTCATCAGGACGCGAATTTGTACATCGCCCGGCTCGACGAGGGAAATAAAGTGAATCATTCGCTCGAAGCAGGCCGGCATGCGTGGGTCCAGGTGGCGCGCGGGTCTGTGCGAGTCAACGGCGCGGATTTGAAAGCCGGAGATGGCGCAGCGCTCTCGAAGGAATCCGCGGTGCGTGTTGAAGCAATGGAAGCTTCCGAAGTTTTGCTCTTCGACCTGGCGTAAGATGCAATTCCGGGAAGGGAGGCTCAACATGTCGAATTCTTCCGGCAGTGTCATAATGTTGATGGGACGAGTCCTGTTGTGTTCCATTTTTTTAATCAGCGGAGTAACCAAAATCGGATCGTTCTCCAGTTTGATTCCCTATCTGGATGCGAAAGGTCTGCCGTTTCCGGCAATTGCGCTTGGTGGGGCCATGGCTGTTGAGATCTTCGGCGGCCTCGCAATCCTTGCCGGATTTCGAGCGAGGATTGCGGCCTGGTTGCTTTTCCTTTTTGTGATTGTCTCGAGCCTTATCTTTCACAGCTTCTGGGCCATGCAAGGGGTGCAACGAGAGGTCAGCACGATCATGTTCTTGAAAAACCTCGCCATCATGGGCGGACTCTTGATTCTCGCGGCAAACGGCGCGGGGGGCTATTCGTTAGACGCGCGGCGAAGCGCCTCCGCATGAGGCTTCACCTTTGGAACGACGAGATGTTGAAACCCATAGTGAGGAAAGGGATAAACGATGACAGCCATTAAGAAACATGCGGAGACCCGCGTCCCCATTCACGATTTGATGCGGGACCGTTGGAGCCCGCGAGCGTTCGAAGACCGGCCGGTCGAGCCGGAGAAATTGTGCGCGCTCTTTGAAGCGGCGCGGTGGGCAGCGTCGTCCTACAACGCGCAGCCGTGGCACTTCATCGTGGCGGCGAAAGACGATCCGCAAAATTACCAGCGCGTCCTCGATACGTTTGTTGAATTCAACCAGGCTTGGGCGAAGAATGCGCCGGTATTGGTGTTGAGCGTGGCGCGATTGAAATTTGAACACAACAAAGAGACGAACCGCCACGCATTTCACGACGTGGGACAAGCCGCGGCGAATCTCGCCTTGCAGGCATCCGCATTGGGTCTGCAAGTCCACCAGATGGCGGGAATTCTCCCCGACAAGGCGCGCGAAATATTTGGTATCCCTGAAGGCTTCGAAGCGGTCGCAGGAATCGTGATTGGCTACCCGGGCGAACCCGCCTCGCTTCCCGAAGCGCTGCGCGAACGCGAGTTGGGGGCGCGGAAACGCAAAACGCTCGAGTCATTTGTCTTCAAAGGAAAATGGGGCCAACCGGCGTCCATCTGTCCCAAGTAACTCCGCTCGGAGTACCGAGCAAAACACTCGCATCTTGACCTCGGCGGGGGCGTTGTGTTTACTCTCTCAACGATTCCCCACGTAGCCGTCCGATTCCGCTGAGGAGGATCCATGAGATTCCCACGCACCGTGCTCGCTCTCGTACTCGCCGCCGCTTCTCTCGCTCTCGCGCCGTCCACTTGGGCCTGGGGCTGCAAGGGACATCAGACCATCGCGCTCATTGCCGAAAAACACATGTCCGCCAATGCGAAAGCATTGGCCCAGGACCTCCTCTCGAACAACCCCATGGCGTTCACGCTGAGCTGCAACGATCCCGGCGCGGGCCTGATGGCTGCGCAATCCACATGGGCCGATGACGAAAGAGTGAAGGACTCAACGAGGATTACAGGCGGCTGGCACTTCTTCGACATTCCGCGCGGAGCTGTGCAAAAGACGATGGACCAGTTCTGCAATCTCCAGGATAGCTGCGTGACGCAGGCGCTTCGCGATCAGATCGCGATTCTCAAGGACACGACCAATCCTCCCGCCAAGCGCGCAGACGCTCTGCGTTTCATCATTCATTTTGTAGGCGACGAACACCAGCCGCTCCACAACACGACGAACAACGACCGCGGCGCGAACTGCGTCCCCGTGAAATACTTTAATGACAATACGAGCGCCTCTTCGACTGATCCGAGCGCTTTCACTCCCAACCTGCACGGAGTTTGGGACAAGGACATCATCGAGCGGGATATGGGCACGCGCACTGTACAGCAGTTTGCAGACGCCCTGGATGCAAATTTTTCATCGCAGATTGCCGGATGGCAGGCGGCGGGAATTGATATTGACGCCTGGGCATGGGATAGCCATCAGGTGGCCGAAGACATCGCCTACGGAAAGCTGCCAAAGAGACTTAAGATCGAGACCCTGATCTACCCTCCCATCACGAGCTGCTCGCAGGACAATAATGTTTCAACACGATTGAAGGGAAAAAATATCGCTCTCGCGCAGACCTATCAGGACGCGACCGTGCCCGTCATCGAGCAGCGCCTCGAGATGGCAGGCATCCGCCTCGCCATGATCCTGAACCAGATCGCGCCTTGAGCTGTGCGCCTTCGCGACGCCTCAAATTTCTTGGGAAGAACGCGATGAGCGAGCGCTAGAAATGCGAGCGATCGCGTCCTGATCGAGTTGGCCTCTTACCATCGGCCTGTGACGCGCTCGGCGATGACCCCTTCACCCTGCAAGTAGATCAGATAGTCGCCCGGAACGATGCGAGCGAGCCGGTCGATTCGTGCGATGGCTTCCGCAAATCCGCGCACCGCCGCGATCCAAAATGAATCTCCATTCTGAAGGCGCTTGAAAATATCAAATGTATAATTCATCGAAGGCCTCCTTAGCGAAGAGCCCCTTAAATACGTTCCCGCCCTTTAATTGCACCCTGAATGCCATCGATGCGCACAAAATACCCCAATGAAATCAGCATCTTGAAGGGATGCGCGAATTCGCACCTATTCTTGCGTGTTCCTCCTCCGAGTACTTTTTTCGGTTCCCTGCCCCTTCAGTGGTACCAGAACCAGCAAAAGTCGGAGAAGACCTGCGCGACGTCTCGAAGGGAAACTCGCCGCGTCGATTGCCGCTGCCGGCTCGAATTTTCAGGGAGTGTCGCGATGCATCTGGAGTGCGGTAGCTTGCCACCGCTTTCTCTGCCATTGCAATAAACCCCGCTCGCAAACCGGGCGAGGCCTGCCTCGCCCGCGTCCGATTGTTATTCCGAGCGAGTCCGCGTTAGCGGACGATGAGGGATCTGCTTTTCCTCTCCCTGTTCTGATCTGTGTTCATCTGCTTTCATCTGTGGTGCCTTTTTCGCTTTCTCTTCAACCTCCACAGGAGCGCACACTTGCATCCCTCCGCATTCCAGCTAACCTCATACTGGAATGTTGTCTGAATTCGGCACCCCGCGGAACGCTCGGCGGGCTGACAGTCCTCCCCGCCCCACAACTCATAAGCCGACTTCTAATCGCAACAATTCTGAATTAGAAATCGCTGCAACTCATTCAAAACAAAGCCACGACGGAAATCTAATCGCCAAAAATAGAGGTATTTTGCGACCACGCTTTCACGTTGTCTTGCGCCATTCCGGCAATCTATCGAGGAGACCGTTTCTGCTTATCGGTGACTGCGGTGCGCAGCACCAGAACGAGGATGCGCCCATCGGAGTGAAAACTTCCGCCGGTCGCCGTCTTCGCCTTGATGAGAGGCGACGGAGGAGTGGCGTGCATGCGTCGCGCGATGAGCCCTGTGCCAGACAACGTGGCATTGACAAATTCGCGCTCGCCGTCAATCGCGGGATCAATTTTGTGCGTCACGCTGTTGTTGCGCTGATCGCGCTCGAAGCCGACGTCGTGCGTTGCGGCAATACACCACAGCGGCCGGCCTTCCGCGGTGTACGGCGATTTCCACGCGCGCAGATGGTTTCGCGACATCACCACGCGCACGGCCTCACCGTGAGCAAAGCCGTAATCCTGCGGCCGATTGAAGAGATACAGCGTGCTCATCGGCATCGTGAGGTAATCCCGTTTTTCGATCGTGTCGAAAACGCCTTCGAGCAACGTTTCCTTCACCGTGCTGTCCACTTGCACCCATCCCGCGGCCTTGAACGCCTGCACTACATCATCCTCTGTGCCGACGATCAGAACGTTCACCATGTCGCCCGGATTTCCTTGTGGGTCGGAGACGGTGCGCGGAATGCGATTCAGAAGCCTGGAAGTGATCGAAGGAATAGGCGCATCGGGAGGTCCGCCGACGGCCGCAGCCGTGATGGTCGCCAAGCCGGGATCGAGCACTTCGACCGTCACGTGGAAACTTCCGGTCGCGCTCGACGCGTCGGTGAAGCTCTGGTTGATTCCGAGAAACAATCGCTCGGCCACCGGCGCTTCGTATTCTTTCGATGCACCGATCAAAAACGGCTGCGCCGCGTCGCCCGAACCGAGCCGCGCGGTCAACGCGCCGTGCCCTGCATCCGGCACCGCGTACTGGTGGATCAGATCCTGCCAGTTGCGCGCGAGGCCGGCCGGGTCGAACGATCGCTCCGGCGTCTTGCCGTGCGCCGGATAAGTGATTGTGCCGGTCGCCGTGAAGCGCAGCTTTTCGCCGCTGCGCAGATCCATTTTTGTGTCAACCCAGTGGCCCGTTGCATCAATATCGAATTCGTAGGATTTGTTGCCGGTGGAATTCTTTTGCGGAGTCTGCGACTGCAATTGCAGCCACGCGCCCACGCACATTGCCATCGCGACGGCAGCGCGTGCGAGTGTGAATACATTCTTCATTGCGGTGGCATGCGCCCGCTAGATTTTGGGGAGGACGATTCCCTGCTGCGCCTGATACTTGCCCTTCTTGTCTTTGTACGAAACTTCGCACTGCTCGTCCGATTCGAAGAAGACGACCTGGGCGAGACCTTCGTTCGCGTAAATTTTCGCGGGGAGCGGCGTAGTGTTGCTGATTTCGAGCGTGACGTATCCTTCCCATTCGGGCTCGAACGGCGTGACGTTGACGATGATCCCGCACCGCGCGTAGGTGGATTTGCCGACGCAAATCGTCAGGCAGTTTCGCGGGATGCGAAAGTATTCAACCGAACGCGCGAGCGCGAACGAGTTCGGCGGAACGATGCAGACGTCGCCTTTGAATTCGACGAACGATTTCGCGTCGAAGTGCTTCGGGTCCACGATGGAAGAATTGACGTTGGTGAAGATGCGGAATTCATCGGCGACGCGCATGTCGTAGCCGTAGGACGAAACTCCATAGCTGATCACGCCGTCGCGCACTTGGCGATCCTGGAATGGCTCGATCATGCGGTGCTCGAGCGCCATCCTGCGAATCCATTTGTCCGATTTCACCGACATCCATTCCTCCGGGTCTTTGGCACTGCCAATCGACGCCATTCTCATTTGCAAGATGCGCCGCGGGAAGCCGGCGCGCGAATCGAGAATTTGGCTCGATTGCGTTGCAACGAGAGTTGCGCATGTTATTACACGCCGCGGCGCTTGACAACCTGCAAACCCATGTCTAGCATAGGCTTCCGCTTCGGGGGAGGATTGTGTGATCAAGCTCGACATCGTAAATGCCATCGTACAAAAGACCAGCATCACTCGCACGAAAGCCGAACAAGCCGTGGAAACCGTTTTCGAGGCTATGAAGAATGCGCTGGGCCGCGGAGAACGCATCGAGCTCCGCCGATTCGGCGTCTTCAACGTCAAGCCGCGCAAGACGGGCATCGGTCGCAACCCGCGCACGGGACAGCAGGTCAGCATCCCGCCGGGCAAGGCGGTTCGGTTCAAGCCGGGCAAAGAGCTTCAGTCGCTTCCGACTCCGAAGTCCTGAGCACGCGGCCGCGCCCGGCCACATGGCTGTCGTATCATTTGTCCGCAGTGGCGCATCCAATCGTCATGAATGATGGAAACGTAAACGGCCATGGACGCGCCCCCCTCGAAGTTTTGGAAACGCGTTATCCGGAATTCCTCAATGCACCCCCTCCCCCGCCGCGCCGGCGTCCGCTGTGGCCCGCGCTGCTGCTTTTTCTTCTAACCGTGATTTCGACGCTGGCGGTGGGTTCGGAGTTTGCGCTTTCGTATGCGCACAACCAGGAGCCATTCTCCGGCGATGAGGATATGTTCGCAAAAATGGTGGTGCCGATCGAACATCCGCGACTGCTGCTCCTGGGCATTCCATTTTCATTCACACTGCTTGGAATTTTGATGGCGCACGAGCTCGGACATTATTTCGCCTGCAAGATTTACGGGATTGACGCGAGCTATCCGTATTTTATTCCCGCGCCGACTCTGTTCGGTACGTTCGGCGCATTCATACGCATTCGTTCTCCGATTACGACGCGGCGCGCGCTGTTCGACATCGGCATCGCGGGGCCTGTGGTTGGTTTCATCGTCGCGGTGCCAGCGATGGCGTTTGCGATTGCAACATCGAAGGTTGTGCCGGGCGTGCAGGAAAATGCCGCCATCCTTTTCGGCAATCCGCCGCTCATGCGAATTTTTATTTCGCTGTTCCATCCGGGCGTGGACCCGGCGGCACTGCTGCTCCATCCGATCGGGCGCGCGGCGTGGGTGGGACTCTTTGCGACGGCGCTGAATTTGTTGCCCGCTTGGCAGCTCGACGGCGGGCACATCGTGTACAGCCTCGCGAGTGAAAAACATCGCAAGATTTCCTTGTACGTGTCCGGGATTCTTCTGGCACTCGGGGCATACGCCTGGCGCGGCTGGATTTTCTGGGGCGTGATATTGCTGGTGCTTTCCTTGCGATTCCACCATCCGCCGCTCTACGACCGCTGGGAACCGCTCGATGCGTCGCGCCGGATGTGGGCCGTGGTTGCGCTTCTGATTTTTCTGCTCTGCTTTACGCCCTGGCCCGTCACGAATCCGTAGCGCCAAAATTTCCAGGAGCTTTTATGTATGCATTTACGCGAGGCTGGTTGGGTCCACGTCCACGATAACGGCGGTGTCGGGAATTCCCTTCGCGGTGCAGAAGTCGAGGCAACCGCTGAGGGCGAGCGCCAGCGCCGAGCGCTGCGGAGACTTCAACACAAACTGAAAACGATATTCCTTGCGCAGGCGCGCGAGTGGCGCAGCAGCGGGGCCGAGGATTTTCACGCCGCGACGCTCGAACGGAGCAAGATAATTCGCGAGCGCGCGCGACCATCGGATTGCGTTTTCCACTTTGCGGTCGCGCACGAGCACGGTCGCGAGCGCCGTGAACGGCGGATAGTGCAGCATGCGCCGGAAGTGCGCTTCCTTCTCGTAGAACGAGACGTAATCCTGCTGGGCGGCATGCTGGATGGCGTAGTGTTCGGGGTAATACGTTTCGACGAGAACTTCGCCGGAAAGTTCGCCGCGCCCCGCGCGCCCTGCCACCTGAGTCAACAATTGAAATGTGCGCTCGGCAGCGCGAAAATCCGGAAGGCCCAACGCAAGATCTGCTGCGACAACTCCCACAAGCGTCACGCGCTGAAAGTCGTGGCCCTTGGCGACCATTTGCGTGCCGACAAGCACGTCTATTTCGCCGTTCGCGAACGCGCCGAGTACCTGCTGATATTCGCGCTTGGTGCGGACCGTGTCGCGATCGAGCCGCGCGATGCGCGCGTTCGGGAATTTCTCGCGCAGATATTCTTCCACTCGTTCGGCGCCGTCGCCCACGAAATACATGTACTCCGCCTGACATTTCGGGCATTGCTTCGGAGGCCGAATCGAATAGCCGCAGTAATGGCATTCGAGGCGCTGGCGGCTTTTGTGGTACGTCAGCGCGATGCTGCAATTCTGGCACTGCACGATCGCGCCGCAACTGCGGCAGAGCAGCGACCACGAATAGCCTCGACGATTGATCAGAATCATCGCCTGCGTGGTTTCTTCAAGACGCAGCGCGACTGCTGCGCGCAACGATTCGGAGACGGGTGCGGCGCGATGCTGGATGCGAAATTCTTCGCGAAGGTCCACGATGCGGACTTTCGCGAGCGGACGGTTTTCGACGCGCGAGGTCAATTCGAGCAGGCGGTATTTTCCCGCACGGGCATTGTGGTAAGTCTCGAGCGAGGGAGTTGCGGAACCGAGAAGCGCGACCGCTCCCTCGAGACGCGCGCGATAGACGGCAGTATCGCGGCCGTTGTAGCGCGGAGTTTCTTCCTGCTTGTAACTCGACTCCTGCTCTTCGTCCACAATCACGAGACCGAGATTATCGAGCGGAGCGAAAACCGCCGAGCGCGTCCCGACGACGACGCGCGCTTCTCCGTGACGCACGCGCCACCACTCGCGCGCGCGTTCAACGTCGGGCAAGCCGCTGTGCAGCACAGCAACTCCTTCGCCGAACCGCGCGCGGACCAACCGACCGACCCAAAGCGTGAGCGCAATTTCCGGAACAAGAACGAGTGCGGTGCGCCCGCGCGAAAGCGCGGCTTCAATCGCGCCAAGATACACTTCAGTCTTTCCGCTTCCCGTGACACCGTGGATCAGACCCGCGGAAAATTCTCCTGCAACGAGCCAGCGCCAGATTTCGGCGAGCGCTTGCTTCTGTTCCGAGTTCAAAACATTCGTGGGCGCGATGAAATCTGTTTCCCAGGGACCTTCATCCGGCGTGAGAGGTTCTTCCCAGGTCAGAAGCCGCCCTTTTTTTTCGAGCCTCTGAACAACCGCACGAGACACTTCTGCTCTTGTCATGAGCAATCCCAGCGGCAGCGGGCCGCGAGTGGCGGTGAGAACTTCGCGGATTCGCTTTTCGGCAGAATTGACGGAAGCCTCTTCATTCGACGTATTCCACGCGACGATTTTCTGCGTGCGCGTCTTGCGGCGGCGCACGACTTCGCGAGCCGCGAGCATGCCTCGACGCACGAGTCTTTCGGCCATGGCCTCGACGTTGGGCAGGCGCCGCAACCGCGCGGAAGGAATCGGCTGCCCCTCCGAATCAATCAGCCGCAGGAGCGCAAGCTCGGCGGCTTCGACGTCTGTGTTTTCCTCGTTTGCGGCAAGTTCTTCCAGATACACGCGGCCTTCATTGGTAAGCCAATATTCGCGGTCGTGGCGCAGCTCGATTTCGGGAGGCAGCATCGCGCGAAAGGTTTCGCCGATCGGCGCTACGTAATAGCGGCTGATCCAGTGGCCCAATTCGATGAGCTTCGGCGTCAGGGCCGGCAACGGATCCATCAACTCGGCAATTTCCTTCACGCGTGCGACTTCCGGCGCACGGTCAGACACCGCGACTCCCACACCGATCATCGCGCGATTGCGGAATGGCACAACGACGCGCCGCCCGAGCAGATCTTCGCCGTTGAGCGATGCGGGCACGGCGTAGGTGAACGTCGAGCGCAGCGGAACCGGAAGCGCGACCTCGCAGTAGCAGGGAGCCATGGACGGGGCATAGTGTACCAGCCCGCGCGGCCGATGGTCGCAAACTTGGGCGGGTCGGAAGGCTCAGGCGTGTCGCCCGAGTGGCCAAGCAACCATCTGAAAGGTCATTGAATCAGACACTTATGAGCGGGAGCCTAGTCAGAAACGAGCCGCCAGTGCCGAATCGGGGCTGTCCTGAAGGACAGCTATCTGAAAGGCATCACTCGAGCGGTTGCCATATTCTTGGCGACCATTTGGGCGCGGTAAAATGAAGATTCCAACCCCCCAGCAGAAAGGATGATGGTCGCGGTGCGCAAATTCGCATTCGGACAGGCTGACGCGGCGTCGAAGAGACGCTCGGTTCATCGGCTTCTTCGCGCGGCTTTCATGGCGCTTGTCCTCGCGCTGCTCGTCGTGTGTCTGACCTCAACTCGAGCCTACGCCGATGTGGGGATAGTTCTCAACGAGTCGCTCAATACGAGTGTGGCCTGGGTCACAGGCTCTGGCCATAGCGCTGTGTATTTCTCCCGCATCTGCCCGGCATCGCCCGTGAAGCTACGCCTGTGCCGTCCCGGCGAGCAGGGTTCGATTGTGAGCAACTACACCACTCTGGGTGAAGACCAGCCGTATGAATGGAACATTGTGCCGCTCAGTGTGTACGTGTACGGCGCCGAGGACCCCCGACACCGGCCGATGTTCGGCACGCCGAAGGTGAAGCGCGAATTGGAAGAGAGATACCGGGAGAAATTTCTTACCGGCTACTGCGACAGCGAATCCTGCCGCACGAGCAAGAAGGCGGAATGGCGGGAGATGGTCGGCGCCAGCCTGTCCCGGAGCATTTTTATTTTTGTTGTCGAAACGTCGGTGGAGCAGGACCGCGAGCTGATCGCAAAATACAATTCGCTTCCCAACGAAAATCATTTCAATGCGATGACCCGCAATTGCGCCGACTTCACGCGGGGCGTGATCAATACCTATTTTCCGCGCGCGGCGAGTCCTGACTACGTCAACGACTTCGGAATGACGAGCCCGAAAGCCATTGCGCGCTCGTTTTCACACTATGCGGTCGAGCATCCGGAAATGCGTTTTCGCGTTCTTCATTTCGCGCAGGTGCCCGGGACGATCCAGCGAAGCACCGAGGCTCGCAGCGGAACGCAGCAATTGTTCCGCTCGAAAAAACTGCTCGTGCCGATGGCGGTCTTCGCGAGCTATGAATTGCCGGTCGTTACAGCGACCTACCTGCTGACAGCGCGATTTAATCCGGGACGCGAATTGGAGAAGCATCCGACAGCCGAGGTGACGGAAATTAAATATCAGGTACGCGCCGCCAGGGCCGAGAATGATACGGCGCGCGCCGAAGAGCTTGAGGCTGCGGAAGGACAGGGGCGCGCGGAAGTGGTAGGCACAGCGAGGGAATGGAGAAAGTATCGCAAGGAATTCAACTCGATCGTTGACGAAGCCGCCCGCGAAAGAATTTTCTCGGACCGCGGCTATTTGAAGAGTTTCTTCAAGCAACTCGATAAGACGGCCAAGCTAATTATCGATGACTCGGGAGGCGCCTGGATGGAGATTTCGGACCAGGGTGAGACATCTCTGGTGGGACTGAGTGCGGGAAACCTTTTCGCTCCGGGTTCCGATCCGCAATTGGCGTACAAAATAGTGCTCGCGCGCACCGATCACTTCCTGCGAAGCCCGAAGCACAGCCGCGAGACAATGCTGGAATTCAAAAAGGATTGGGCCTTCCTTCAATCCGCGCGGATGAAGACTGCGAATGCGGTCGCGAATGCCGCCAAGTCTTCGCCAGATGTTCGCGACAGCGCGATCATCCATCAAGGGTCTGAGTAGGATCCGCCTCAGTACCGTGACTGCTAGCCCAAAAGTCCGCTCAAATTGAGACTTGTCTCCTCTTTTAACGTGATTCCCCGTACAGTCATGCTTATTTCTTGTTATGATTTAGCCCTCGGTACAAATGAAAATGCGTTCGTTCGTTTGTGGTTTCCTGTTGTTCGTCTTGATCGTTCTTGCCTGCGGGCCAGCAAGCGCGGTGCCTCCCGCCCCTGCGGCAGCCGGCTCCGTCAGCATGTCCACGATCGTGATCGGATTCGTCGGCGGCTTTATCAAACACGATGATGCCGTTCACAACGTGGTGCGGCTTGCGGCGCATCTCCGTGAAGATTTCCCTTCAGGCGTTTATGTAGAAGCATATGAAAATCATCACGGCGAGAAAGCCTACGCGGCGGTGCTGCGGATGCTGGATTCGAACCACGACGGAAGACTTTCCGGCGAGGAAAAAGAAAAAGCACGAATCATTATTTACGGACATAGCTGGGGCGCGTCGCAGGCCGTGACGCTGGCGCGGGACCTCGAAAAACAGGGCGTTCCCGTACTTCTCACGATTCAGGTGGATAGCGTCACCAAGATCGGCGAAGACGACGCGTTGATTCCCTCGAACGTTGCGCAGGCGGTCAATTTCTACCAGTCCGATGGAGTTCTCCATGGCCGCCCGGCGATTCGCGCCGCGAATTCAAATGCCACGCAAATCATCGGGAATTTCCAATTCAGCTATAAGACGAATCCCATCCGATGCGATGGATATCCGTGGTTCGCCAGGATGTTTGAGAAGCCTCACATTGAAATTGAATGCGATCCGACGGTGTGGGGCCAAGTGGAGTCGCTGATTCGTTCGAAATTGCCACCGCGCGAACGGAGCGAGTCCGCGCAAGCGATCGCGAAGTAATCTCAAGTACCGAATTTGATTTGTCCCCTCACGAAACAACCTCGCTATTTCGCGTCAGAGACTGACGAGCACGATTCCCGCGAAGATGAGGACGATGCCGAGCCACTGGCTTCGTTCCAGCCGTTCGCGCAGAAAAATCCAAGAGAGGAGCACCGTAACGGCTCCGTAGAGCGACGCGAGCACGCTCACAATCGAAATTTGTCCCGTGTGAAGTCCGGCATTGTTCGCGACGAACGCCGCCGTGTCCATGAAACCGACAGCCGCGAGAAGCCACCACACGCTTCCTCGCGGGAGGCGAATCGTTTGCCGCGCCGGCGCGGCCGCGAGCAGGAGCGTGGAGAAGGACGTGAGGCGTATCACCCAGACCGAAACCGTGCTGCCGACGAGCGGCACGACGTGAAATCCGAGGAACCAGAAAAGTACGCCGAAGATAATCGCAGCGAAAATGGCCCACCCAACTCCTTTCGACAGGTGCGCTCGATGCGGCGTTTTGCTTCCCTCGGTGGAATCGGCTGAATGTGATGTAAAGGAGGTTGCGGCAAGGATGACGCCGAGCAGCGTAACAACGAGACCTGCAGCGCGGACGGGAGGAAGGCGTTCGCCGCTGAGCAGAGCAAGCATGACCGTGAGCGCCGGATAACTTGAAGAAACGGGCGCGACGATGGTCATCACACCAATCTGAAACGAATAGTAGAGCGACAACGACGCGGTCATATTGAGGAGGCCCGCGACGACAGCCAATGCCCACGGGTGCCATCCCGGCGCAACTCCGCGCGAGATTCCGCCGAGTGAAAACAGATATGCAGTCAACACAATGAAGCCGAAAAATTGCATGTAAAAAAGCGTTCGATATGCGCCAACGCGGCGAGAGGCGAATCGCGCGGCGAAATCGGCGACGCCCCAACAAACCGCTCCGATCAATCCGAGAATGACGCCCAAGAATTTTCTCCTGAGAAGTAAAGGCTACCTGCGTTTGGGTTGCAGACCGAGGACGGACATGACCTTTTGCAAATCCTTCCAGACTTCGGATTTCGCGTTCGGATTGCGCAGCAGATAAGCCGGATGGTACGTGGCGATCAGCTTCGAGCCGCGGAAATCGAACCACTCGCCGCGGAAACGGGAAATTCCCTGATTCGTTTCGAGCATCGTTTGCGCCGCACAACTGCCGAGGCAGCAGATAACTTTCGGCTGGATCGCGGCAAGCTGGCGCAACAAAAACGGCGAGCAAGTGGAGATTTCGTCTTTTTCGGGCAGGCGGTTATCGGGTGGACGGCATTTGACGACGTTGCAGATGTACACATCCTGGCGGCGAAGACTCATCGCCTCGATCATTTGCGTCAGGAGTTTTCCCGCGCGGCCGACGAAGGGTTCGCCCTGCAAGTCCTCATCGTGACCGGGACCTTCGCCGACGAACACCAGCTCCGCTTTTGGATTTCCCACGCCGAAAACTATTTTCGTCCGGCCTTTGTGCAACCGGCAGCGTGCACATTCGCCGATGTCTTCGCGAATGCGCTCAAGCGTGTCGCCCTCGATGCGCTCGACCGCTTCAAACAGCGAAGGGCCCGGCGCCGAGGGAATGATAGGCAGGGCGGGAGCTGCCGGCGCCGATTTTGAAAACGAAGTGGAATGCGCAGGCGCCATCTTAGGCTTCGAGGCAGACATTTCCATCGGCGCAGCCGATTCCGTTTCAATGGATGACGCGGCGCGGTCGCGATAGTAAGGACCAAGACCTAATTCTTCGCCGAAACGCAACCAGGCTTCCACACGAGAGCGGTTCGCCGGATCCATTCAGCCTCCAAATTTCTGATTTGTGATTTGTGAATGTAACACAGAGGGGCGCGCGGTTGAAAATGATCGAGGAGCGTACCGGTGGAGGCCGCGAACTATTTTGGTTTGGAAATTTCGAGGACCTGGTCGAGAATGCGATTGGCGACGTCGAACTTGCTCAACTTTGGAAGCGAAATCTCACGGCCATCGCGGCGGTAGAAAGTGACGATGTTCGTATCGGTGTCGAATCCGGCGCCTTCCTGCGTGACGTCGTTCGCGACGATCATGTCCGCGCCCTTGCGGGCGAGTTTATCTTTCGCGTTTTCCGCGACGCGATCGGTTTCGGCAGCGAATCCAACAAGAACGCGGCGCCCCTTCTCACGACCCAGCTCCGCGAGAATGTCGGGGGTCGGCTCAAGCTCGAGCATGATTTTTCCCTCGCCGCGCTTGAGTTTCTTCGTCTGTGCCACAGCCGGGCGATAATCCGCGACCGCGGCAGCCATAATGATGATGCTTGCTTCCGCAGCATGCTCCCGCACTGCATTTCGCATTTCTTCCGTCGCGCGCACGGGAACCCAATCAACGCCTTCCGGAATCTTCAAATCCGTCGGCCCGCTGACAAGCACGACATGTGCCCCCCGACGCTGCGCGGCTTCCGCAAGCGCGTAGCCCATTTTGCCGGAGGAGCGATTGGTTAGGAACCGAACGGGATCGAGGTCTTCGTAGGTTGGGCCCGCCGTGATAAGCACAGTCTGGCCTTCGAGATCGCGCCGGAGGCCGAGGACTTCGCAAACTTTCCGCGCAATCGTCTCCGTGGCGGCGAGGCGGCCCGCTCCGGTCATCCCGCAGGCGAGATAGCCTTCGTCGGGATCAACCACAAGGACTCCGCGAGCGCGCAGCGTTGCGAGATTTTCCTGGGTCGCCGCGTGTTCCCACATGTTGACATTCATTGCGGGCGCGACAATGACGCGAGCCTTCGTCGCAAGATAGAGCGTGGTGAGGAAATCGTCGGCGATGCCGTGGGCGAATTTCCCGAGAATGTCGGCTGTGGCGGGCGCGATGAGCAGCAGGTCGATTCTCTGCGCGACGGCGATGTGTTCGATGGCGCTCTCGACGTTTGCCGGAGCCGCGTCGCCGCCGCGGAACATATCCGTGATGACTTTCTGGCCGGTGAGCGCGGCGAACGTGAGCGGCGTGACGAACTCCTGCGCCGCGCGTGTCATCACCACCTGCACGTCCAGCTTTTCCTGCTGCAGGCGGCGCACGAGCTCCGCGGCCTTATAAGCTGCGACGCCTCCCGTGACTCCGAGTGCAATCTTCATAAGGGTTGCAGAGCTTCTGCTTCAATCATTCGGATAAAGTGCGAATCCTTCAGGCCTTGCGCCGCTTACTATCCTTGTCTTCGGGCAAGTCATACATCTCGCTCGCCTCATACTCGAGCAGCCCTTTCAGCAATTCTTCTTCAGCGATTCGGGTATTTTTGCGGGACCGCGGGTTGTCCACCATAGGCCGTCCCCCGATCATCAACTGGCGGGCGCGGCGAGCTACGACGACGACGTAGGCAAACTGGCTTTCCGGTGCCTGTCTGAAAACAGTCATAAGAAGGTCAGCCTCCAAAGGACTTCAGAATTTCGCGAATTCTTTCTTCGTTCCGAGCCACCCGGCAGCGAGAACCGAGCGCGATTGCCTCTGCTTCCTTGGCCGCGCGCTCGAGATCATCATTGATGATGGCAAAATCGTAGCTGCTGTAATTCAACATTTCTTCCCCCGCGCGCTTGAGGCGGCGATGAATCTCGTCCTCTGAATCCTGCCCGCGCGCCCGGATGCGGCGTTCGAGTTCCGCGCGCGACGGCGGAAGAACGAAGAGCGCGACGGCGCCCGGCAATTTCTGTTTCACCTGGAGCGCGCCCTGAACATCGATTTCAAGGACCAGGTCTTTTTCTTTTGCCCGGGCTTCCTCGATCCACTTTCGCGGGGTGCCGTACCAATTCTTTCCGAAAACCTGAGCGTATTCCAGAAAATCGCCCCGCGCCACCATTTGCTGGAATTCAGCTTCGGAAACGAAATTGTACCACTTGCCATCGGTCTCCGTCTTGCGCGGCGAGCGCGTGGTGCACGAAACCGACAGCATGGTGCCAGGGAGCTGGAGTATCTTCTCGACGAGCGTGGATTTGCCCGAGCCGGAAGGTCCGGAAACAATCAGCACCAATGGCTCGGTTGAACTCATTCGATGTTTTGCACCTGTTCGCGAAGTTTTTCGATCTCGGATTTAATTTCGAGCGCGAGCTGCGTGATCTCGAGGCCCTCGGCTTCATTGCCCGGAGTTTTCGAAAGCAGCGTGTTTGTTTCACGTTGCATTTCCTGAAGCAGAAAATCCAACTTCTTGCCCACGTCCGATGCGCCGGCGAGCAGCGACTCGAATTGTTGCACGTGACTCGCGAGGCGCGACAGCTCTTCGGAAACGTCGCTGCGTTCGGCGGCGATGGCGGCTTCCTGCGCGAGCCGCGTGGGGTCGAGCTGCGCTTCGCCGAGGAGTTCTTTCAAGCGCGACTCGAGCCGCTTGGCAAAAGCAGGCAGCGCGCGCCCGACCAGGGCTTCGACTCTGGCGGCGAGGCCGGTGATGCTCCGGAGGCGCGCGGACATTTCCTGGCGCAGATGACCCGCTTCCTCTTCGCGCATGCGGTCGAGCTTGTCGAGCGACTCCACGAGGCACCGCGTAACGGCTGCTTCGAGGCGAGCAAGCTCTTCCTCGAGCGAAGCGGCCGGCGGCCCAATCACGCCCGGCAAACGGAGAATCGAAGCAAGGTCCGGCTGCGTCTCGATCGCAAACTGCTTTTGCAGCGCGTTCACGGCCTCAAGATAAGCGGCGGCGACTTCGCGATTCACTCCAACAGCGGCGGGGCCGGCCAACTCGTAGTGGACCGTAAGGTCGAGATGCCCCCGCCGAATGCGCTCGCGGACAATTTGCCGGATGCGAGGCTCGAGGGGCTCGAAGCCGTCGGGCATGCGCAGATGCAAATCGAGGAAGCGGTGATTGACGCTGCGAATCGAAACGCGCAGGCTCCAGCCATCCTCGACGGCACGCGCTTGTGCGTAGCCGGTCATCGACTTCAAGCCCGTGGTGCGAGACTTCGAAGAATTTTCAGGTGCGGATTGTGATTTGGCGGAAGACATCGTCACACCGGACCTGCCGAACGCGCCACCGGCTCCACATCGCGGAACTGCATGTCGTACAGGCGCGCATAGGTGCCGCCACGCGCGAGAAGCTCCTCATGCGTGCCGCGCTCGCGGATCGCGCCGTTGTCGAGGACAGCGATCATGTCGGCGCGGCGAATGGTCGAAAGACGGTGCGCGATGACGAAGACGGTGCGACCGGTCATCAGATTGTTGAGCGCGCTCTGGACCAGCATTTCGGACTCCGAATCCAGTTCGGACGTGGCCTCATCAAGAATCAGGATCGGAGCATCTTTTAGCAGCGCGCGCGCAATCGCCAGGCGCTGGCGCTGACCGCCGGAAAGCCTCTGGCCGCGATCGCCAATCATCGTCTGATAACCCTTCGGCATTTTCATGATGAATTCGTGCGCCAGCGCCGCTTCGGAGGCGGCGATCACTTTCGCTTCCGGCATGCCCGGCCGACCATAGCAGAGATTGTTCCAGATCGTGTCGTTGAAAAGAATCGTTTCCTGCGTGACCACGGCCATTTGTTCGCGCAGGGAGCGCAGCGTGACTTCGCGAACGTCGTAGCCGTCGATTCGCACCAAACCGGAGGTTGCAGTGTAGAAGCGCGGGAGCAGATTCACCAGCGTCGTTTTTCCCGCACCGCTCGAACCGACAATCGCGACGACCGCGCCGGCGGAAACTTTCAGATCGATGCCGTTCAAGATCAAAGGGCCGCCATCGTCATAGACGAAGCAGGCATTGTCGAATTCGACCGATTCTCTGAAGCGCGGCAAAGCGGTGGCGCCCGGCGATTCCATCACCTCTTCGGGCAAACGGAGGAACGCAAACACCTGCGAGGAAATGCCCGCGGCCTGCAAGAACAATTGATAAATGTTGCCGATTCGCTTCACCGGCTCGTAGGCCTTGAAGAGTGCAAATGTGAAAGCGCCGAACGAGCCGATCGTCATCCGGCCAATCTTGATCTCGTCGCGAGCGTAAAGGAGGATCATGCAGATGACGGCAGCGCCGAGCAGGTCCATCAAAGGCGAAGTGGCGGCAAGAGCTCGAATCCAGCGCATGTTCTCGCGCAGCAAATTTTTCGCCGACTCCCGGAATTTTCCAATCTCGAAACCTTCCATCCCGAAGGCTTTCACGACTCGATTACCGCTGATCGTCTCCTGCAAAATCTGGCTTAAGTCCGCCAAGCGCGACCGGCTTTTTTCCGAAGATCGCCGAATCCTGCGGCCCAGCTTCCCAACCGGCCAAACGACAATGGGAATCAAGAGGGCGGAACCGACGGCCATTCTCCAGTCGATGAATAAAAGCACGGAGACAAAGGCGATCAGGCTAAAGATTTGGCGAAAGAAATCGGCCAGGTAATCCGAGAATGCGCTCCGCATTTGTTCGATGTCGCTGATGACGGCGGACATCACGCGGCCGACCGGATTGTGATGGAAGAAGCCGACGGGCTGTTGCACAACGCGCGCATAAACCTGGTTCCGCAGATCCGTGACGCCCGCGAGGCCCACGTATTGAATCAACATGCTTCCGACATATTCCGCCACGGCTTTGACAAAAAACAGAAACAGGAGAGCCACGGCAAAAACGGACCAAACGTGGCGAATGCGCGAGGGAACGAAGGAATTCAGATAAATGATATGGTCGGTGCCCGGAATCTGAAACAGGACCAGCTTCTGCATTGTGGATTGTGGGTTGAGAATGACGTCGAGTGCAGGCCGAATGGCGAAGGCACAGAAGAAATCAGCGATACCCATCAGCGCCATCAAAACGACGCCGGCGGCGAGAAGCGCGGTGTAAGGCCGCATGTAACGAAGCAGCCGCCGGATTTCGCCCTTTTGTTTTATTTGCGGAATCGCTGCCATGAATTCAGACCCCAAGCCGCAAAATCCCAACGCCAGTGCCGCTTCAATCGCTCGAGCCTAACTACCGTGCCGATCGCTTGCAAGCCGCCGCCCCCGAAGTCCCGGGATTCTATCGCACTTTCCAGCCACAGAGAGATGGAACGGGACGCGGCTCGAACGCCGGAAGGGTCACCCCACCGATTTTTCCAGGTCGCGATGAACGACCTTTGCCGAATATCCTCTTTTTTGCAACTTGCGGCGAATCACTTCGGCGAGCGCGACCGAACGATGCCGTCCCCCCGTGCAACCCAGCGCGACCGTCAAGTAGCTTTTCCCTTCCCGGATATAATGCGGAATCAGGTAGGAGAGCATGCTCTCGAGGCGCCGCAAGAATTGGCCCGTCTGGGGGAAAGACAGAATGTAACGCGCGACGCGCGAATTCTTGCCGCTGAACGGACGCAGGCGCGGAACGAAATGAGGGTTCGGCAGAAAGCGCACATCGAAAACCAGATCGGCATCCGCCGGGATTCCGTAGCGGAATCCAAAGCTGACAACGGAAACAAGCAGCGGGCGCTTTCCGGGATTCTGGAAGCGGTCCAGGATAAATTGACGCAGTTCGTTCACATTAAATTTTGTCGTGTCAATGATGAGGTCGGCGAGGCGGCGGATCGGCGCCATGCGGCGGCGCTCTTCGCGAATTCCATCGGCAACCGAACCTCTTTTTCCGAGCGGATGCGGGCGGCGGGTTTCGCTGAAGCGGCGCAACAATGCCTCGTCGCTCGCCTCGATGAATACGAGCGTCGCCGGATGCTCGCTGGTCAGCTGCCGATACATGCGCGGCAACTGTTCGACCTGCTCGCCCTCACGTGCGTCAACCAGGAGCGCCGCGCGCTCGATTTCACCGACGCCCTGGCCGTATAGTTCGCTGAAAGTCGGAATCAATGCGACGGGGAGATTGTCCACGCAGTAAAAACCAAGGTCCTCAAACGTCTTCAGGACTGAGCCTTTGCCGGAACCGGAAAGGCCGGTGAGGATTACAAGCTGGCGAGCGTCTCGATTCCTGGCCTGGCGTGTCACGGCGGCCGCAGCTACGCCTTCACCCGGCGGCGATGGGTGCTGGGGATGCGCAGGTCCTCGCGATATTTCGCGACGGTCCGGCGGGTGACGTGGATGCCTTCTTCGCTCAACTTTTTCGTGATTTGCTCGTCGGTGAGCGGGTGCGAGGCGTCTTCGTCTTCAATCATTTTCTTCACGCGGCGCTTCAGCGAGAGCAGCGACATCTCGCTTCCCTGCGGCCCGTTCACGGATTCGGAGAAGAAGCACCTCAACTCGAGCACTCCCGAAGGAGTGTGAACGTATTTGTTGGCGACAGCGCGGCTCACGGTTGAAGGATGCACGCCGACTTCTTCCGCCACTTCCTTGATCATCATCGGCTTCAGTTGATCCGGGCCGTAGTCAAGGTACTCATGCTGGCGGCGAAGGATGGACTGGCAAACCTTCAAAATCGTGTGCTTGCGCTGCTCGATATTCTTCATCAACTGAATCGCGGCCGTGAAACGTTCCTTCACGTAGTTGCGAACGTCGCGGTCGGCGGCGTCTCGCACCAGCAGCCGGCGATATGTGGGATTCAGGCGGAGTTGCGGGAGGTCATCGTCGTTCATGAAAACCGCCCACTCGCCATCCACCTTGCGAAACTGGACGTCCGGCTCGACCAGCCGGGGCTCGGTTTTGTTGTAACGCAAGCCAGGCTTCGGATCGAGCCGCTTGATGACGTCCACGGCGCGCTTCACCAGCTCGACGGGGCGGTTCAGCGCCCGCGCGACTTCCTTGAGTTGATTGTTCTGTAAGAGCTTCAGATGCTCGGCGATGATTTGTTGCGCGAGCGTGTTCTGAGGGTCGAGCACTTTGAGCTGGATCAGGAGACATTCCTCGAGAGCGCGCGCGGCGATGCCCGGCGGGTCGAATTCCTGCACCATCGCCAGAGCCTCCTCGACATCCTCCATCGAATAATTGCCGGACTCCTGGAGTTCCTCGAGCGTCGCCATCAGATAACCGTTTTCATCCAGGTTGCCGATGATTCCTTCCGCGATCTTGCGAACGGTCTCGTTGCAGATGCTCACGCTCAATTGCCAGGTCAGGTGGTCGGCCAGGCTCTGCGGAGAGGAGAGAAATTTGTCGAAGGAAGGCTTCTCGACATCTTCGCGCTCGCCGCTGGCGGCGCGTTCCGCGCCCGTATCGAGGTACTGCGTGAAGAAGGAGCCGAAATCGAATTCGTCGAACGGATTGGCCGCCTGGGTCTCCGGAACTTTTTCCGTCTCCGCTTTCAGAAACGTTTCATCGGTATAGCTCTCGGAGGTGACACCCTCTTCCGCGAGTTCTTCGAGGACGGGATTCTCCATGATCTCCTGGTTGATCATCTCACGCAGCTCGAGCCGGTTGAGCGCCAACACGCTTACCATTTGCACGAGGCCCGGCGTCAGAATCTGTTTTTGGGAGAGTCGGAGGTTTAGTTTGGGCTGGAGCCAGTTCATCGGATTCAGTTCAGGCGGAAACCTTCCCCGAGATATACGCGGCGGACTTCCGCATTAGCTGCCAGATCCATGGGTGTTCCCGCGTACAAAATTTTCCCCTCGTTGATGATGTAAGCGCGATTCGTCACGGCAAGCGTTTCGCGCACGTTGTGGTCGGTGACAAGGATGCCGATTCCCGCTCCGCTGAGATCCGCAATAATCTTTTGAATGTCCACCACCGTCAGCGGATCAATCCCCGAAAACGGCTCGTCCAAGAGCACGAACGACGGCGAAAGAACAAGCGAACGCGCAATTTCCAAGCGCCGCCGCTCGCCGCCGGACAGCACGAAAGCCTTGCTGTAGCGCACTCCTTCAAGTCCCATCTGTGCCAGCAACTCCTCGACGCGATCCCGCCGCTGGTCAGGGGTCAGCGGAAGCGTCTCCAATACTGCCAGGAGATTTTCTTCGACCGTCAGTTTCCGAAATACCGAAGGCTCTTGGGGGAGGTAGCTGATGCCGCTGCGGGCCCGAAGATACATGGGGAGGTCGGTGATATCCTCGCCGTCCAGTAGGACACGCCCGTTGTCCGGACGCGCCAGGCCGACCAGAATGTAAAACGTCGTGGTCTTTCCTGCGCCGTTCGGCCCGAGCAACCCAACCACTTCGCCCTGTCGAATCTCCAAAGTAATGTCATCGACAACTTTACGCCCCCGATAGGACTTGCTTAGATCGTCGGCTTGGAGTTTCAACATGCCGGTTCATTTCTCAACCCGGTGCTTGGTCAGCGTGCGCGAACCTTCCTCAGAATCAATTAAAATCGTATCATTCGCAACAAAGAAGGTCAACGAATGGCCCGTGGTTGTGTCCCGGGATGCATCGGTAAGCGTCGGTTTGCCGCCCGAAAGTACGAATTTGCCGTCCGAAGCCGTGTATTCCGCCCGGTCTGCCATCCCCAGCCGATCCCCCTGCCGGACGACCACGCCTCCCAGGGCCAGCGCACGGGTCAGTTGGCGGCCTCCTGAAGCGCTCGGAGCGCCAGGGGGAGCCCCCCCTGTGGCCCCCGCGGATGCCCCGACGGGGCCGAGGAATGCATCAAGACTGCGCGAGTCGAGCGAGCCTTGCTGGGAATGCGCCGTGACGCCACCTTCCAGGTGCGCCTTCCCCTGGTCGTTCCAATAGATAAGGGAGGGCGCGTGGATCTTCCATAGGGTCGGCCCGGACGAAGGCGCGGCGGCTTTGCCGAATTGTCCGGAAGCCTGTGGGAAAACCGCGACCACGTGGCCTGCGGCTTGCATCCTCTTTTCGTCGCGCCAGAGCTCAATCTGGTCCGCGTTGAGGACCGACTCTCCCTGCCACAGCCTCGCGTGGCCGAGATAAACAATGTGACCGGATGTGGTCGAGCCGGAGAGCGATTCTGCGGAAACATGAGCGGGGCCGGAACCGAGATTCACGGCGCTTGACTGAGCTGAAGCGATGTAGGTGGAAACAACGCCGCCACTCGCCCGGATCTCGCCCGACTTCTGATTGATCGTGACGCTCGCGGCGGTGGAGCGGCTTTGAGAATCGGTGAGAATCGGCGAGCCGTCGAGCGAAATCATGTCAGTCGAGCGGACAATCCGAGCACGCGCGGCGCTGGCCTGGTGATCAACCTGCTGAAAGTGGACGTTGCCGATTTCGTCGAGTGTATCCCAATCGCCCGCTGCGCCGAGAGTTGCGACGAGTTCGGCGGCGGTGCTGACTTGCGGCCCGGCTGTGCCGACTTGATGGCGAACTTCGACGTTTGAATGCCCTAACAATTTTTCCGGCCGGCCGCTGCCGCCGAATTGCGCGACAAATCTCCTGGCACGCAGAGTAGTTGATTCGAGGCCGGACTTCGTTTCGATTGTCGCGGGCGCGAGCGTTTCGGCGCTTTCGATGCGCTGCTGCTCGGCCCTTCGCTGACTTGATTGCAGGACAGGAGCGAATGTGACGCGCAAGGATTCGGTCTTCAAGGATCGCGAGCCTGCGCCCTGAAGAGAATCGAGCGAGACGCCACCATCGGCGATCATTTCTTTGGCCAGATTTTTCTGCGGCAGCATCGTGAATTCGACGCGCGCGGTCGAGAAATGATCCGTCCCGGCAGCAGTCTGCCGCGTGCACGTGACATTGCCGGCGGCGACAATCCGTTCGATCCAGCCCGCGGGGTTGAGAAAGCCCTCGAGCTGATTGGCGGCGATCGTGAGCGGCCCGCCGCCGCCCGTTGCATGAATCACCGGTTGGCCTTCCGCGATAGCTCGGCGCGCGTGGTATTCCGCATCCAGCTCGATTGAAATTTTTTCGGCCGTAAGCCGGCGATCGCCCTGCTGCACCACGGCGGGTCCGTTGAGTACAACGAGGTGAGTATCCCGGCGAATTTCAAGACTGCTGCCAGTCGCCTGAACAGGGAGCCCGCCTGTTTGCGTCTCGGGCGCGAGATTCATTTGGACGCCGTGTTCGAGGCGCACGATCGAATCACGCGTGCTGTATGTCACTCCGACAGCGTGACCGTGTCCCTGCGGGAACTCGAAATCGACCGGCTCGGTCGTCGCGGCGTCGCCGGACTCGCGGTTGAACGTGAGATTGCGCGTTTTCACGACGAGCGATTTGTCGGAAGGCCTGCCGGAAGCGGGATTCGCGCCCTGGATGTCGATCTGGACGTCGCCCTCACACTGAACGGCGCCCGATTTCGGCTCGTAGCTGCACTCGCGCGTGTGGATGTTGTCGTTGCGGCTTCCATCGCGGCCGTAAATCGTGATCCAAACGTCTTGGAGCAGGCTGCGGTTTTGATCCTTGAATTGCGTAGCGTGGGAAGCGCGCACCTTGAATATTGTACGGTCCTGCTCGACCTTCGAGAAGGAGAATTCGGCGGATTGCTGTTGCACCGTCGCCGGGACTACGGGCGGCGCGGCGCGGCGCGTGGCGGCCTCGCGGATGGCTCGCTGCGCATATACTCCGGCAACAATCAATGCGATGGCACCCGCAGTCATTGCGGCCCAGCGTGCGTATCGCGCGGCTTCCTGGTTTCGCACCGGTGCGACTCCTCAATTCGTTAGAAGGCGAGTATAGGTGAATAGGTTTGCAGGGAACAACTGCGGCGTAAGCTACGATCCGGCGCGCCGCTGCTGCGCCGATTCGGTGACAATGAAGATGTCGTGGGTGCCACCGAGATCGCGCGCGGAGGGAGTCACAATGGTCTTCGGGCCGAGGAAGATTTTCTCCCCTCGCTTCATCGCGGCGCGAACTTCGTTTTCGCTCACAAACTCCGCTGGCTTGATTTGCGGCGCCGGCGGCTGCGCTGGTTTTGGTAGAGACGATGCGGGAGCTGCGGTTACTGTGGGGGCGGCGGGGAGCGGTGTTGCGGCAGCAGCAGCGGCAACTGCAGGCGCCTCCGCTTTCGGCACATCGGGCTTTGCGGTGGCGCTCCTCGGAATTCCTCGCTCCGTAAAAACTCGCTCGACAATCTTCGCAATCGTCTGCCGGTCCGGCATAGCCGCGGCGGAAGCTCCTGCCGCAGCGGCAATCGCGGCCGTTGCTGCGGGCGCTGCTGTTCCTGCAGATTGCAGCGGTGGTGCTGAACCCGCCATTCTCTGGTCAGCGGGAATCGAACGATGTTCGACGGCGCGTGATTCCCACGCGATACGTTTGATGTTCATCAGGTGTTGCGGGCCGATGTTGTCGGACGTGATGTTCCCGCCATGCGAACCGCAGCCCAGCGTCATCGCTGGAAAGAGATTCGTCGCATAGCCGATCGAGCCGTGCACGGCCGACGTGTTGACGACGATTCGGAATGCCGGCACCACGAGGCCAAATTGTTTCACCGCCGCCGGATTTTGCGAATGAATCGAGCAGGTGTGGCCGAGCCCGCCGTATTGGAGCAGGCGGACGCAGAGGTCGATCCCCGCTGCCAGATTCGCCGCAGAGTAAAACGCGAGAATCGGCGAAAGTTTTTCTCCCGAGAGCGGAACGTCGCGGCCCACGCCTTCGAGTTTCGCGATAAGCACGCGTGTGGAAGCCGGAACTTTGATCCCCGCGATTTCGGCGATCATCGTGGCAGGCCGGCCGACGATTTGTGGATTCGGCGTTGCGGAGCCGCCGCGAAATACCATTTCGCCGAGACGGCGGATTTCTTCCGCCGAGAGAAAATACGCGCCCTGCTGCCGGCATTCCTCGAGCGCCTGATCGCGCACGGCTTCTTCGGCGACGATGGATTGTTCCGATGAGCAGATCGTTCCGTAATCGAAAGTTTTTCCCGCGAAAATATCCGCGACCGCTTTTTTCACATTCGCCGTCCGCTCGATGAACGACGGCACGTTTCCGGGCCCCACGCCAAACGCGGGCCTACCCGAGCTGTACGCCGCGCGGACAAGTCCGGTGCCACCCGTCGCGAGAATTACGCCGACCGCGCGGTTCTTCATCAGTTCCTGCGTTCCCTGCATCGTGGGGTGCTGGAGGCATTCGATCAGCCCTTCGGGCGCTCCCATTTTCAAGGCAGCACGGTTCAGCACAGCGACGCTTTCACAAATGCAGCGCATCGCCGTGGGGTGCGGGCTCAGCACGACGGCGTTGCGCGCCTTCAGAGAAATGAGCGTTTTATAAATCGTCGTGGAGGTGGGGTTCGTCGAGGGAATGACGGCCGCGACGACGCCGACCGGCTCGGCGATTTCGATGATTCCTTTTTCGCGGTCCTCGCTCAGGATTCCAACCGTTTTCATCCCGCGGATCGCGCGCGGGACATCCACGGAAGCGAGCCGGTTCTTGATGATCTTGTCGGGGACGTTGCCGTATCCGGTCTCCTCGACCGCAAGGCGCGCGAGTGCTTCGCCGGCTTCCGTGGCAGCGACCGCGCAGGCTTCGACCACGGCATCGACTTGCTCCTGGGAAAATGCGGCGAACTTCTTTTGTGCTTCAGAGGCCCGCTCGACGGCTTGGCGGGCTTCCTGGATGGAAATCAGGTCGCGGTCGCGCAGGCTCAATGCACCACACCTTCAAAATTTTCGCAGGGGCGCGGCACGATGTGCCCGCCGCGCTACACTCCGCCTACTTCTTCGCGCCTCGAGGCAGCCCGCCGCCGGGCAGAATCTCCTCCACCAGCTCGTGAGGCCGGGGAATCACGTGCACCGCGACAAGTTCGCCCACGCGCCGCGCCGCGGCTGCACCTGCATCGGTCGCAGCTTTCACGGCACCAACGTCGCCACGGACCATGACGGTGACAAAGCCCGCGCCGATATACTCCTTGCCAATTAAAATCACGTTGGCGGCTTTCACCATGGCATCGGCTGCTTCAATCGAGCCCACAAGTCCTTTGGTCTCGATCATTCCTAACGCTTCATTGGCCATGAATCCTCGCTCGCCTCCGCGATCCCGCGTCGCGCACTTCTAGGGGCGGCATCTGCAAACAAACTTCGTGCGCAGACTAACACGCCAACTAGGGTGAATCAAGGAGCGCTTACGCAGTTGTGGAAATGTGTCCATGCGAGAAGCAAGGGCATCCCGATATGGAAGGTGACTACGCCGTTGCGTGGGGGAGCAAACCCATGCCTGCGGCGGCGACGCAGTCGCGCGATGTGTTCTTCACGAGGTACATCGCTTCGTCGGCAAGGTGCAAAAGCTCGGCTTTGGTGCGGGAATCGGTGGGGTAAGAGGCTACGCCGACGCTGGCCGTGAGCTGCGCGTTGATGTTCGCCTCTTTCAGCCAGACGGTCTCGCGGATCAGTTTGTGCAAGCGATGTGCCACGCCAAGCGCATTCTCCTTCGACGTTTGCGGAAGCAGCACGACGAACTCGTCTCCGCCGTAACGGAACGCGAGGTCGATCAAGCGACATTTCTCCTTAATCGCCGAGCCGATTTCCGAGAGCAGCTTCGAACCCATCAAGTGGCCGTGGGTGTCGTTCACGCTTTTGAAATGGTCGAGGTCGATGAAGATTAGCGAGAACTCGAACGCATACCGGTGCGAGCGGTAGATCTCGGTATCGAGCATGAAGTTCAGGTGCCGCGCGTTGTAGAGGCTCGTGCAGTCGTCCGTAATCGTCAGCTCATGGATTCGCTGGACGTGCCGCGCATTCTCAATGGCAATCGCAGCATAGTCCGCGAGCGCCTCGAGCAACACCAGGTCACGCTTGCTGAATCCCTCGGGCCCGACGCAATTGATCAGTTCGATGACGCCCAGGCAATGATCTCGGAAGCGGACCGGAACAGCCACGATGGACCGCGTCTCCATTTTCGTTTTCTCGTCCACTTTGGCGAAGAAGCGGGAATCCTTGCTCGTGTCCGGCACGACGACGGCCTGACCGGTTTTTGCAACCCATCCCGCCAGCCCCTGGCCAATCTTGATGCGCACGTCTTTGAGGGCCTCGGCACCCTTTCCAGTGGCGATTTGGAAATAGAGCTCGTCCTTTTCCAAATCCATCAGGAGGAGCGACCAAGTGTCCGGGCGCAGCACCTCGTTGATTTTCTCCATGATGGTGCGGAGCACCTGGTCGAGTTGCAGGGATGACGTGAGCGCTTTGCCCAGCTCGTGAAAGACGGAAACTTCGTTTCCTTCGGTGATGTCCAGTGCGATCGCGGGGTTGGGAGGGCTGCCCGGACTGCGGCGCCGTTCCACACCGTCAAAAGGCCTGGACTCGGCCTCTCGGGATGGCGGCTCCGCCGGGGACGCCTGCTTCGCTTCCTGGGTCTCTTTTTGCACTCCTAGCATTATAAAGAACCGTTTTCACCCCCCGCAACGGACTTGGCGGCGCAATTGCCGGATCGTCAATGCCTGCCCGCGGGGACCATTCACCGGCCAGCATTGACACTCCCTCGAACGACGCCTATATTTTTTGTCTAGGTCTGAGCCCCAGCGGATGCCTTCGACACCTTTCGGCGAACATCTGAAGCGCGAGCGGGAGATGCGCGGCGTTTCCCTGGAAGAAATCTCCGCCGCCACGCGCATCAGTACCCGCTTCCTTGCGGCTCTGGAAAGCGAACAATGGGACCGCTTGCCCGGCGGCGTGTTCAATCGAGGATTCATCCGCGCAGTGGCCCGTTTTCTCGGGCTGGACGAAGATAGCCTGGTGGCCGAATACGCGCTCGAGACTCGGGATCGCGCCGAGTATCGCGTCGCGGAAATGCCCGCCGAATCGCGACGGGGTGCACTTGGCGCCACCGTTGCCATCCTGATCGCTTTGCTGGTGGCGGGCGGGTGGCTTGCCGCCGCGCGGTACGGGGGTAAGATTCGCGCGATGCTGCACAAGCAGCCCGTTGCCTCCGCGTCTTCCTCGCCCAATTCCAATCCGCCCACGAACGGAGTCGCAGCCAACGCGGGAACGCCGGCTCCAGGCAGTGACGCGGCGAACGCAGCGCCTGACCCGCTCGCAACGCTCGTTCTGAAGCTGGATGCGGGCAAGCCCGCGGACGTGAAAATCGTTGCCGATGAGAAGACTGTCTTCGACGGCCACATCGCCGCGGGAGAAACAAAAAGCTTTTATGCACGCGAGACCCTTGAGATTTCATCGAGCGAATCGAGCGCGCTGCTCCTCGAACTCAACGGCCAAACCGTTCCGCCGCTTGGACAGCCCGGACAGCCGGGTAGCATCACACTTTCCCGAAAGGATTTAAAACCATCGTCGGGAGGTCCCCATTAGCGCGGAATTGCGGCAAGATATCCGCTCCGGCCATGCGATGCCGGAAAGAAAACTTGCTGTGTGCTCCGGCGGCGCGACGCTGGCCCCGGAAGATCGCGCGGAACTTCTCGCCGTTCTGGCCACGGACGCCGATCCCGCAATCGCCGAGCGCGCAAAGAGCGTGCTCTTAACGCAGCCGCTGGAATCATTCGTCGCAGCGGCCGCGAGAACGGATGCCGATCCGCGCCTGCTGGCGTATTGCGCCGATAACCTGGCGGAGAAGCCCGGCATCGCCGATACGCTTTCGAAAAATTCCGCGTGCACGGGAGCGATGGTGGCGCGCGTTGCGTCGCATCTCACCGCAGACGGAATTCAGGCGTTGCTCGACAATCTCGAGCGGTTCACCTTGGATCCTCAACTCGTCGTCGCAGTGTCGCAGTGCCCCGGAGCGACCGCAGAACAGCGGGAGTTGCTCGCCGAAATGCACAAGGGCGCACCCACTTTGACGGAGATGGAAGAGGCTGCCGCAGAAGTAGAGCCTGATCCCGTGAAACGGCTCAACCTGATGCAGCGCCTTGCCCACATGAACATAGTCGAAAGGCTCACCCTGGCGCTCAAAGGCGGCCGCGAGGAACGCATGATGCTCATCCGTGACCCCAACAAGCTCGTTCAAAGGTGCGTGCTGCAATCTCCCCGGCTCAGCGACGCGGAAGTGGAGCACTTTGCCGCGATGACCAATCTGAGCACGGAAGTCCTTCGAACGATTTCACTGATGCGCATATTCATGAAAAATTACGCGATCGTCAAGAATCTCACCGTGAATCCGAAGACTCCCCTCGATGTATCCCTGCACTTGATGATGCGGCTCAACGCGACCGATTTAAGGGTTTTGACGACGAACAAGAACGTCCCGGAAACGCTTCGATCCGCGGCCTTGAAACTTCACCGGAAGCGGAAGATGGGTGGTCCGGGTAACAGCTAGGCGCGGGAGGCGAAGCTTCTACTTTGCGGGAGCACCCGCCAGCGACGCTTCGATTTTTTTCTTGTACTCCCGGGCCTTCGCGAAAATTTCTCTCTCATCAAGCGTCAGCATCCGGCGGTCTTCCATCACCACTTTCCCGGCAATCACGACCGTTCTTACGTCCGTCGCTTTCAGCGAGTAAACAATGCTCGAATAGACGTTGTACATCGGCGTTGCGTGCGCCGCGCCGGTATCCACGAGGATCAAGTCCGCCTTTTTGCCCGCTTCGAGCGAACCAATTTGCTTGTCGAGATGAAGCGCCTTCGCACCGCCAATCGTGGCCATCTCGACCACCTGCTCCGCAGGCAACGCGCGCGGATCGCGCCGGGAAATCTTCTGCAGCTTCGCCGCAAGGTCCATTTCCTCGAACATGTCCAGGTCGTTGTTGCTTGCCGCGCCGTCGGTGGCTAATCCCACCGGCTCGCCGGCCGCGAGCATTTCAATCACCGGCATCACACCGCTTGCCGTCTTCATATTGCTCGACGGATTGTGAATACATCCCACGTCGAAATGCGCGAGGACGGAAATGTCTCCCGAGTCCACGAAAATGCAGTGCGCGCCAACAACATCGGGGCCCAGCAGACCGATGCGTTCGAGGTAGCCGACCGGCGAAAGGCCATGCTTCGCTCGGCTTAACTCGAGCTCGAACGGCGCTTCTGCGATGTGAATCAGAATCGGCGCGCCATTGCGCCGCGCGAGCGCAGCCGAATCCTGAAGTGTTTTCTCCGAGCACGTGTAGATCGAATGCGGCGCTACGGCCGCGACGATGAGCGAATCGCCTTTCCAACGGTTGATGTAATCCTGCGTGTAGGCGAAGGCGGCGGCGAGCGTTTTGTTGTCGGGCGCCGGAAAATCCAGGATCGTCTCGCCGAGCACTCCGCGCATGCCCGCCTCTTTCGTCACGCGCGCGACGGCGTCTTCGAAATAGTACATGTCGGCGTAGGTCGTGATTCCGCCGCGAAGCATTTCAAGCACGCCGAGCCGCGTCCCCCACACGACGAAATCTTCCGTCACGTTGCGCGCCTCGGCCGGAAAGATATATTTCTGGAGCCAATCGTTGAGCGTGAGGTCGTCCGCAAGGCCGCGAAAGAGACTCATCGCGGCATGAGCGTGACCGTTGATGAGGCCGGGCATGACGAGCGCGCCACGAGCGTCAATGGATTTTGCCGCTTCGTATTGCGCCTCGATTTCCGGGCGCGGCCCAACTGCGACGATCGCGTCGCCACGGATTGCGACAGCGCCATCTTCAATCACGAGCCTCTGCGCGTCCATCGTGATGACGGTCCCGCCCGTAACGAGCAGATCCACTTTTTCTTTCGCAACAGCCGACAGGACGGGAAAAACAACAATGCGACCACAGATGAACACTGATA
>JBAWGF010000267.1:0-9080 GCA_049592615.1 Candidatus Acidiferrales bacterium | reverse complement strand
GGTACGCCAGTACCGTCATCAAAATCAACATCAGGACGGCAATCTTAACTAGCGATACCACCAGGACTGGATGTTGGGTGACGAACTCCACGGTGTTTCCTTAGCCTCGTTTGCTGAAGTTAGCTTGGAACAGTAACGGCCCAACGTCCCGCTCGAAAAAAGAAAATCCTGCGATGAGAAAACCGCGCCGGCCGGCACGTCGTACGCAGGCTCGACTGCCTTGCAGCTCGCGGAAGAAATTTCCGCTCCGCCTGCGAGCAAACTCGAAAACGAAATCTCGTAACCCGTCACGTTCTGGCGGATTTCGTCGAACGCGGCTTCGGGCGTTCGCAACCGGATCGGCGCGCCCACGCCGAGCATGCCGAGCTGGTGCGAGAGGATGCGAATCAAATCGAAATCCGGGCGCGGGCCCTGAGGGTCGATCGAGCGGTGTGTCATTTGCACTTCGCCCGACGTGCTGGTCAGCGTGCCGTCCTTCTCGTACGAGGACGCCGCGGGCAAAACGACATCGGCGCGCTGCGCCGTTTCCGTGAGAAACATTTCGTGAACAACGAGCAGCTCCAATCCCGCAATTCGGTCGGGCTGCGCGACGCCAAATGTTTTCAGTGGATTTGCTCCCACGACGTAGAGCGCTTTCAATTTTCCGCTGGCGGCGGCGTCCGTCATCGCACGCGCTGAAAGGCCCGGCGCCGATGGAATTTCGGCGCCCCAAATTTTCTTGAATCGAGAGCGCGCGGCGTCGTCGGAAACGGGCGCATAGCCGGGCAAGCGGTCAGGGAGTATGCCCATATCAGCGGCGCCGCGTGAATTCGAATAATCGCCGAGCGCCATGTAACGCGTTTGGCCCGCGAGCCGCGAGCCGAAAGCGACCAGATCGCGGATTGCTGCGCCCTGAACGTCCGCGCCGAATATGATGACGACGTCGCTTTCTTTTTCGAGTGCGGCTTTGAGATTCGCGAGCGCACCCGAAACCGTTGCGTCGAACTGGCCCTCGCCGGTCGCGAGCCAGCGCACTGCCTCCCGCTCCGCGCCCTTCGCAACTTCGACGAGTTGCGCGGCCTTGCGATGAATCTTGCTCGGGCGGCTGTTGATGACGTAGAGGCGCGTCCCATGATGGCGCACGCCGGTGCGAATCTGCCACGCAACGAGCGGATTTTGCTGCGTCACGTCGTTGCCGATCAGCAGAACGGCGTTCGACGTGTAAACATTTGCCATCGTCGCCGCCGAATCTTTCGCCTTGGGTCCGAGCACGGCGGCGAGTCCCGCGTAATCAGCGGTGCGATGATGATCGAGATTGTTCGTGCCGAGCGTGGCGCGCGCGAAACGATTCAGCAGATAGTTTTCCTCATTCGTTGTGTGGTTCGAGCCGATTACCCCGATCGCGGCCGGACCGTGCTTTTCGCGGATCTGCATCAGCCGCCGCGCCACTTCTTCGAGCGCGTCTTCCCAGCTCGCGGGCTCCAGTTTTCCATTGCGCCGGACGAGCGGCTGGCGAATTCGCTCCGCATGATGCGTGAAGTCGAAACCGAAGCGGCCCTTGCCGCAGAGAAATTCCCCGTTGATGCCGGAGTGATCGCGGTTGTTCGCGCGCAGGATTTCGTTGTTGCGAACGCTCAGCGTCGTCTTGCAGCCGTTCGAGCAGTGCGCGCAGGGATTGCCGACGTAGGTCATCTCCCAGGGGCGCGTATGGTAGCGATACGTTCCGCTCGTCAGCGCGCCGACCGGGCAAATGTCAATGCACATACCGCACTCTTCGCAGGCGAGCTGGCCGGGCTCGTTGGGCAGGATGACGGAGTGAACGCCGCGAGCGCCCACGCCGAGCGCTTTCACGTCCATGCCTTCATCGCAAACTCGCACGCAGCGGAAACAGAGAATGCAGCGCGGCGCGTCGTAAAAAACAAGCGGAGACCACTTCTCCTCGGGATAGTGCAGCTTTTCTTCGATGAAACGGCTGTGGTCGAGACCGTAGCGGAACGTCATGTCCTGCAACTCGCACTCGCCGCCTTTATCGCACACGGGACAATCGAGTGGATGATTCGAGAGCAGGAACTCGATCATGTCCTTGCGCGCTTTGTGGACCTGCGGCGTGTCGGTGCGAACGACCATGCCCTCGACGGCCACGAGAGTGCACGACGTTTGCATCTTTGGCGCTTTTTCCACTTCGACGAGGCACATGCGGCAAGCCGCCTGAAGCGAAAGTCCCGGGTAATAACAGAACGATGGAACTTCGATACCTTCGCGCTTCGCCGCTTCGATGACGAGCGTGCCAGCAGGAGTGGTCACTTTCCGCCCGTCGAGCGTGAATGTAATTTGTTTTAGTTCTGGCATTCGCGACCTAGCCTGCCCCGGCAATCATCTCGGCGGGTTTGTAGGCGCATTTGCCGCGGAGATGGTCTTCGAATTCGTTGCGCCATTTCTTCACGATGCTGATTGTCGGCATGGCCGCGGCGTCGCCCAGCGGGCAAAACGTCCGGCCGAGCATGTTCTTCGATAGCTCGTCGATGAGAGGAATATCTTCCGATCGCCCTCCGCCCTCGTGGAAGCGGTCGAGAATTTTTCGCAGCCACGTAGTGCCTTCGCGGCAGGGAATGCACCAGCCGCAGGATTCATGTGCGTAAAAATGCATGATGCGCCGCGCGACGTCCACCATGCACGTGTCTTCGTCGATCACTACCAGGCCGCCCGAGCCGAGCATCGAACCAATCTTGGCGATGGAATCGAAATCCATCGCCACGTCAACTTCATCGGCTGTAAGCAGCGGGCAGGAACTCCCGCCGGGAATCACAGCCTTTAGTTTTTTTCCACCTCTTACGCCGCCCGCAACTTCCTCGATCATTCGCTTCAGATTGAAGCCCAGCGGCAGCTCGTAAATCCCCGGCCGGTTGACGTGGCCGGAGATCGAGTACATTCGCGTGCCGCCGTTTTTCGGCGTGCCCAGGTTTGCGTACCACTCCGCGCCGCGCAAAATCACGCAAGGGACTGAGCTGAGCGTCTCCGCGTTGTTGATCACGGTCGGGCAGCCGTAGAGTCCTACGACAGCAGGGAAGGGAGGACGAATGCGCGGGTAGCCGCGCTTGCCTTCGAGCGATTCCATCAGCGCGGATTCTTCGCCGCATTCGTAGGCGCCCGCGCCGGTGTGCGCCGCGAGCTCAAAATCGAATCCGCTGCCGAGGATATTTTTGCCTAGATATCCCTTCGCGTAAGCTTCGGCAATCGCCGTCTCCAGAATATCGATCACATACCGATATTCGCCGCGGACGTACGCATATCCTCGCTGCGCTCCGACGGCGCGGCCCGCGATGATCATTCCTTCGATCAATTGGTGCGGGTCCATTTCGAGGAGCGGGCGGTCCTTGCAAGTGCCCGGCTCGCTCTCGTCGCAGTTTGCCAGGATGTATTTTGGTTTGCCGGTGTCTTTGGGGACGAAGCTCCATTTCATTCCCGCAGGAAATCCAGCGCCGCCGCGCCCGCGCAAATTCGATTTCTTCACCTCTTCGATGATTTGCTCGGGCGTCATCTGCTTCAGTGCTTTTTCGAGCGCCTGATAGCCTTCGTTTTTCAAATACACGTCAATCTTGTGCGAGTTCGGAATTCCAAATCGGCGGCTGATAAGAGGCGCTTCGGCGGGCAGACGTTCGTGCAGCGCGCCAGAAATCACCGGAACCGGTTTCGGCTTGCGGCCGTCCTGAAGCTGCTCGAAAAGCGCGTCCACTTTGTCTGGGTCGAGATTTTCGTAGTAGTCGTAATTCACCTGCATGGCGGGCGCGCCGGTGCAGGCGCCGATGCATTCCACCTCTTCGAGCGAGAAAGTTCCGGTGGGCGAAACTTCTTTGTTCCCTATGCCGAGCCGTTTCTGGACGTGCTGGAAGAGTTCGTTGCCGCCGCGCAACATGCAGGAAATATTCGTGCACACCTGAATGTGATAGCGCCCGGCGGGCTTGCGGCGCAGCATCGAATAATACTCGAGCGTTTCGGTCACCTGAACGACTTGCAGGCTGAGCCGCTTTGCAATTTCTTCTAGCAGCGCGTCGCTCACGCTTCCGAAGACATCCTGTGCGTAGAGCATCATCGGAATCAGCGCCGAGCGCTTCACCGGATAGCGGCCGAGCAGTTCCGTGAATTTGGCTTCTAGTTGTGGCGGCAGTTGCATGATTTGGCTTCGCTCAACGCGAGCTAGCGGTCCACTTCCCCCAGGACGATGTCGGTCGTGCCGATGCAGGCCACCACGTCGGCGATCAAGCGGCCCACTGCAAGCTTTGGCAGGGTCTGCAAATTCACAAACGACGGCGTGCGAAATTTCACGCGGTACGGTTTCGCCGACCCGTCGCTCGCCACAAACACTCCCAGCTCGCCGCGCGGCGATTCGATCGCTTGATAAACTTCGCCCGGCGGAGGCGCAAATCCCTCGGTGTAAATTTTGAAGTGGTAAATGAGACCTTCGATCGAAGTTTTCATTTCCTCGCGCGAAGGCGGCACAATTCCGGGCGCCTCGGTTCGGATCGGGCCTTCGGTGGGAATCTTTTCCATCGCCTGCCGGACGATTTTCAAGCTCTCGCGCATTTCAGCGACGCGCACCTGGTAACGCGCGTAGCAGTCTCCGGCGGTCTGCGTCTGGATCTGGAAATCGAACTCCTCGTAGCTTGAATACGGGAATACTTTCCGCACGTCGTATGCGACGCCGCTGCCTCGCAGCATCGGCCCGGAGGCACCCATGGCGATGGCGTCCGCGGCGCTGAGGATTCCGACGCCCTGCGTTCGTCCGAGCCAGATGCGGTTGTGCGTCAGCAGATCTTCGTACTCATCGAGACGCGAAGGAAAAACGTCGAGGAAGCGCCGCACGCGGTCGAGCCAGCCGGTGGGCGGCTCGAGCGCCAGCCCTCCGATGCGGAAGTAGCTCGTCATCATGCGCTGGCCGGAAACAAATTCGAAAATCTTTTGAATTTCCTCGCGTTCCCGAAACGTGTAAAGAAAAACAGACATCGCGCCCAGGTCAATTGCATGCGTGCCGACCCACACGAGATGCGAGCTGATGCGCGTGAGCTCCGTCAGCAGGACGCGGGCGTATTGCGCGCGCTTGGGAACTTCCAACCCGAGCAGCTTTTCGACTGCGAGGCAGTAGCCCAGATTGTTCGAAAGCGGCGCGAGATAATCGATCCGGTCCGTGAGCGTGATGGCTTGTGAATATGTTTTGGCTTCGCAGGTCTTCTCGATGCCCGTATGCAGGTAGCCGATCACCGGCTCGGCCTTGACGACAATTTCGCCGTCCAGCTCGAGGATTACGCGCAGCACGCCGTGCGTGGACGGATGCTGCGGTCCCATGTTGAGGACCATCGTTTGCGTGGCGCCGGTTGGCGATTCGAAAGTAGTCGTCATAGTCAGGCGATTCTCAATCGAACTCAGCGGTACCCCTCGACCGGATAATCCTTGCGAAGAGGATGGCCTTCCCAATCGTCGGGCATCAGGATGCGGCGAAGATCGGGATGCCCTTCGAAGCGAATCCCGAACAAATCGAAATTCTCGCGCTCGTGCCAGTTCGCAGTCGGCCATACGGATGTGACCGAATGCACCGTCGGATCGCTTCCTGCGACGCGCACTTTCAGGCGCAGGCGCTCGCGGCGTTCGATTGAAAGCAGATGGTAATTCACTTCGAAACGCGGCTCGATTGGGAAGCGATCGACCGTCGTGATGTCCGAAAGGAACGAAAAGCGCAGAGACGCCTCCGACGCGAGGAATCCGGCGGCGCGCCGGAGATGCTCGCGAGGCACTATGACCGTCGTTTCGCCGCGAAACTCGATCACCTCGGCAACAGCCTGCGCGTCCCATTCTCTGAGTTTTTGCAACACCGGATTTTTATCGGTGCCCTGTGATTCCACGATGAGTTCGATCCCGGGCGGAGCTCAGCGGCTCCAATCGAGCGCGCCCTTCTTCCAGAGGTAAATGTAACCGGCCAGTAAAATTATAATGTAGAGCAGCATCTCCACAAAGCCGAAGACTTTCAGTTCGCGGTAAACGAGCGCCCAGGGGTAAAGAAAAATGGCTTCGATGTCGAACAGAATAAATACGAGGGCCACCAAATAGAACTGGACCGAGAATGGCTCGCGCGCGTCGCCCGTCGGAGTGATCCCGCATTCGTACGGCTGATCTTTTACCCGCGACGGTTTGTGCCTTCCCACAAGCGCGGAAACGACGAGAAGCGCGCCGGAAAGCCCTGCCGCCAGGACGAACATCAGCAGAAGAGGGCCGTAGCTGTCGAGGTAGTTGCTGCTCATGTTCGTTGCGCTGGTATAATAACGGCCTGAAGCACGTCGGTCAAATCATGTCCTTGAATATCCTTTGGCCGCTGCTTCTTCCTGCGGACAAGGGGAAGGGTAACGGCCCCCAGTGAGCTCGGGATTCAACACCGACGTGCGCGTCGGCGAGAAAGCTTTCCACGTTCAGACCGAAGACCGCGGTCCCGCGCACCTCATCGTAGATACATCTGTTTACCTGCACGGACGCGTGGTGCACCGGCGTTCGTGGAATTACTCGGAGTTTGTCGCGCCGGCCGGCCAAATGGCCGATTTGTTGCGCGAACGCGTCGAAACGCAGCATCGCGCCGTGATTGACGATCTTAACGCCGGCGCGCTCGACGCAGAGATCGCCGCGGCCGAACAGCAGGCAATCGAAGCGGGCGGGATTCAGGTGCAACTGCTCAATCCTGCCGCGTGGCTTTCGGGCGGAAATGTCTCGCTTGATGTGGAGGTTGTGCGCCGCGCAGACGGCCAGCCGCAGGCGGGCGCGCACGTGGAAGCCCTTATCGCGGGCGCGCTCGAAGAAACGCGCCAGCCGGGATCGAGCGATGCGCAGGGGCGCGTGCGAATCCAGTTTCCGCTTCCGCCGCTGGGGAAGGGCGATCTGGCGCTCGTGATTTTCGCCAGCTCGTCTTTGGGAAAAGACGAAATTCGATTTTCGATGCGCAGCCGGCCGAAAAATCCGCCGTCGAGTCCGGTGCAATGACGATCGTCGTCAATGGCGAACGCCACGAAATTCCCGAGGGCCTGACGGTCGCCGCGTTGCTCGACCATCTCGGGATGACGACCGATCGAGTAGCGATCGAACGCAACCTCGACATTCTTCCTCGCGCGCGCTGGGGCGAAACAAAAATTCAACCCAACGACAGCTTCGAAATCGTCCACTTTGTCGGCGGAGGATCGTTCGAGCCGGCTCTCCTTCGCACGAATCGTATTCCTGCCGCTACTTCTGCCGGGCGAGCGTGAATTTTTCGGTTTTCTCTTTTCCGGCGTCGGACCACGTCTAGGTTTCGGTCACGTGGTCGTTGTCGTCAAATTTCACATTCAGATGATGCATGTGTCCGGCGGACGGGCTTGCGAGATTGCTTGCGCCCACGAAAGAAAAATCATATTCCTTTTCGGTCCCTGTCACCGCGCCGGTTTCCATGCGCGGCTGATTGCCGGCCGAACAAAAGTGAGTGACCATGACACGATCGCCATCGGACGTGTAGAGCGTAACCATGTCCGCTTCTTCCATGCCGTTCAGCGACTCCTCGATCGCGGTTCCGTTCGAAACCACGCGGAACACGACGGTGAACTTCCCGCCCTCCGGACGAATTCCTTGCCATGTTCCCGCCAGTGATTTCATCCGTTCGAGGCCAGGATTGGCTTTTGTCTGCGCGTTGCTTGTCCCTGCCAACACGAGCATGACTGCCAGAGCTGCCAACCAAATTGTGCGACGCATGTTTCCTCCCTTTTCTCGAGCCCTTTGAGGGTCTCAATTTGACAGAAGTTTCTCCAGCCTCCTATTAAACATTCAGCCCTGAGCCTTTAACAATTTCGCGAGCACGTCGAAGCAACCGTTCCAGCCCGTGTTCGTCTCGTCGCGCTCCTTGACCGTTTCAAATCTCTCGTGCGTGACAACCATTTCCGTGGATTTCCCGCGCTCGAAAAGTTCGACGGTCACGAGTGACTCGGCCTCCTGGAGCGCCTTCGTCTTACCCTTCGAAGTTTCCGACCAGCCCCACGTGAATACCAATTTCTCCGGCGGCTTCACTTCGCGAAACGTCCCCTGTCCGAGATAGAAAATTCCTTCCGGCGTCCGGACCTCAATCGTGTAGCGGCCTCCCACGCGAACGTCGAGTTCCCCATATTTCACGTCGTGTGACGGGACATCCCGGCACATCCACTGATCTAATTGTTTCCGTTCCGTCCAGGCCGCGAAGACTTTTTCGCGCGGCGCCGCGAACGTGCGCCGGATTTGGAGCCGTGTTTCGGAACCCGGCTGTGACCTTGCCATGTCTTTTTTTCCTCACTTTGAGATTGCTCGAGAAAACGGGCCAGGGCGTCGAATTGCTGTTCCCAGAACAGCCGATATTCCTCGATCCACGCGGCTGCGTCCTTCATGGGTTCGGCCACAAGCCGGCAGCGGTGCACGCGTCCGTCCTTGTGCCGCTCGACGAGCCCCGCGCCTTCGAGCACGCGCAGGTGTTTTGAGACGGCGGGAAGGGAAATGTCGTACGGCTCGGCCAGCTCGCTGACGGAAGATTCGCCGAGCGCGAGCCGCGCGAGAATGCCGCGGCGCGTCGCGTCCGAGAGCGCGGAGAAAGTAGCGTCGAGCGCGGGCTCTGAATGCTTAACCATATGGTTTAGTATTACCGCTTGGAAAAAAGATGTCAAGTGAAAACAATGATCGGTGACCAGTAGCCAGTGACGGGTGACTTGTGGCTGGTGTCCGTTTGGTCGTAGGAGCGCCGGAGAAATGCAAATCCCTCGTCCCGCGAACCCACGCAGAGCACAGACACCCTTCGCCAATGCGCTCAGGGCAGGGGATTGTCTGTGCCACAGAAAAGGCTCCCTCTTCTCGCGAAACCATCCGGGACGCAAGACGCCGGTCGTCCACTGCGGTGGCGGACTCGCTCCCTTCGCGACGGCACTCAGGGTAAACGGGTTCGGTGGCGGCACTCCGGAAACCGGAGATGACAGCCCCTGGCGGTTGTCGCCGGGAGTGCGCAAAAAGCGGTAAAACCTAGATCCCAAAACACCACTATTTTTGGCCATTAGAATTTGGTCGCGCCTTTGTTTTGAATG
>JBAWGF010000266.1:0-1958 GCA_049592615.1 Candidatus Acidiferrales bacterium | reverse complement strand
GTCCATTACATCCGCATCGGAGCGCGGACGAACGTTCAGGACGGCTCGGTGCTGCACGTGATGCGCGAGGCGCACCCGCTGATTCTCGGCGACGATGTCACGATCGGCCACGGCGTCGTCTTGCACGGCTGCACGATCGAGTCGCGCTGCTTGATCGGAATGGGGAGCATCATTTTGAATGGCGCGAAAATCGGCATGGGAAGCATCGTCGCGGCGGGGACGCTCGTGCCCGAAGGGACGGAAGTGCCGCCCGGGAGTCTCTTCATGGGCCATCCGGGAAAATTTCGACGCGCGCTGACGGCGGCGGATTTGGAATCGATTGACGCGTATGCGCAGCGGTACGTTGAGTACAAAGAAACGTATAAGGGCGAAGGAACGAAGTGACGGAACGCAAACAATTTCGAGCGATCAAGGGCACGCGCGACATCCTGCCGCCGGATTCGTCGCTGTGGAACTGGTTCGAGCAGACCGCGCGGAACACTTTTGAGGCGTACGGCTTTCGCGATATTCGCCCGCCCATCTTTGAGGAAACGGAGCTTTTCGCACGGTCGATCGGCATCGAGACCGATGTCGTTGGCAAAGAAATGTATACGTTCGAGGACAAGCCTGCAGCTCTTCGAGACCTATCCCCTTTTGCGGATCTGGACGAACATGCTACGACGATTGAGCATCTACTCAAGACGCAACAAATTCCAGACACTGAATCGAATCGATCTACGCTTATCAGTTTTAAGCAGCGGGTGGGTGAATACAAGGCAAGCCTTCAAGAACCCAAACGCGGCGATAGCGAGAAATTGTTTCAACAGTGTGTCTTTCTCTTTTACTATTTTCAGTTAAGCGAGCGGCTTTCGCTGCGGCCGGAGGCGACGGCGAGCGTGTGCCGCGCCTACATCGAGCATGGGATGCAGACGCTGCCGGGGAATGTGAAGCTGTATTACATCGGGCCGATGTTTCGCCGCGAGCGTCCGCAGAAGGGGCGCTACCGGCAGTTCTATCAGATCGGCGCGGAGGTGCTCGGCCAGTCGGACGCGCCCGCGATTGATGCAGAAGTGATTGAGATGCTGCTCGTGTTTTTCAACCGCGTCGGCCTAACGCGCACCACGCTCTATGTAAATTCCATCGGCGACAGAAATTGCCGGCCGGTTTACGTCGAGCTTTTGCGAGAAGCGCTCCAAAAGGTGAAAGACATGCTCGGCGCGGACAGCCAGCGGCGCATCGACACGAATCCGCTGCGCGTGCTCGATTCAAAACTGCCGGACGAGCAGCCGATCATCGAAAAACTTCCGCGCATCTCGGATCATCTTTGCGCCGACTGCCGCGATCATTTCGCGAAGCTGAAAGATGAATTGGCGCTGCGCGGCGTTGCATACGAAGAGAATTGGCGGCTCGTGCGAGGGCTCGACTATTACACGCGGACGACCTTCGAGGTGACGGCCGAGGGTCTCGGTTCGCAGAACGCTGTGTGCGGCGGCGGGCGCTACGACGGGCTCGTCGAGCTACTCGGCGGACCGGCGACGAAAGGCATCGGCTTTGCGATTGGCAGCGATCGCTCGATACTCTCAATTCAGGAAGGCGGAAACGCACCCGAGCTTGCGGGGCTCGCGGTATTTGTGGCGTGGATGGGCGCCGCGGCGTATCCCGCCGCCGTGAAAATCGCGCGCCGATTGCGCGACGCCGGGGTCAGCGTCGAGCTTGCCGCCGAAGAGATGAAATTCAAGAAATCGCTTGGACTCGCGGACAAGCTTGGCGCGCGGTATGCGCTGATTCTGGGCGACGACGAGATCGCGGCGAACACGTTTACGCTGAAGCGGCTTGCAGACAGCGAGCAGAGGAAGCTTTCAGAGCACGAGTTGCTCGAATACCTTGAATCAGAACGAAGGGGCTCCGGTGCTTGACACACTCGGGAACTTGAAACGAACAAAATACGCTGGTGATCTGCGCGCGTCCGACGCCGAGAA
>JBAWGF010000265.1:0-11845 GCA_049592615.1 Candidatus Acidiferrales bacterium | reverse complement strand
CGTCGCGACGGCCATACCCACGACGAGCGCGGCTGCCGTCAGAATCTTGCGGCGTGGATTGCGTGCGAAGGATTCCCCTACCAGGCGGGCGAACATTTCAGTTTGCGTGAATCGTCGAGGCGGCATCCGCGAGCACCGAAAGGTCCACGACCACATCGCTCCCTTCGACGTGCGATTTGACGGCAACGGGATTGCATCCGCCTGCCTGACCGATGGAAGGAATATAAATTGCAGCGCCGCAGTTGCGGCAGATCACATTCTGCCCTTCCTGCCGGTACCCCGCCCACCCGCAAATCTGGCAGGCATCGAGCGCCGCGGCATATTCCCCGCCGGACTTGTGAATCACGATGAATCGAATCATCGTGTGATTCACGTCCGCGGCGAAGTAATGCAGATTCGAATCAACCAGACCGGAAAGCGGCACGCGCACCAGGTTTCCTTGCGGGACAAGCTGCGTCGCCTGCGCCGGGACGGCGGACGCGCGTGCATAGACGAACTCCGCCGCAAGCGTGAGAACGACGGCCACGCACAGGAACGCAGCGGCAAAACTCCAGCGCCGCTGGCGGCGAAATTCCCATTCGCGCATTCGCCTTTCCGCGGGATTGCTTACCGAGTCGGCTGCGGGCTGCTTCGCGCTGAACCATTCGCGCAGCACCACGAGCGCGGCCGCTCCGAGAATCACGACAAAAAAGAAAACTTCGTTGCGCACGATCGGACCGATGGTGGCCATTTCCGCCTTGCTCGACGGCAGCCACATCGCTTCGCTCATTTCATGCAATCCCGTGAGCGCGAGTTGGAACGCGACGACCATCAAAATCGCGCTCGTCGCTTTGAAGAAGCGATGCAGGGGAATCCGCAGAGTTCCCTGGAAAAAGAAAAGTCCGACGGCGACGGCAACTACGATTCCGAGTCCCGTCCCGATCCATACTTCGACGCCCGCGCTCGAAAGCTCAACGGCGCGGAGGATCAACACCAGTTCGGCGCCTTCGCGCAGCACCATCAAGAAAACGAAAAATCCAATTCCCCACCCAGCCGCAGCAGTAGATTGTCGCGCGTAAGTTTCCACGCGCTGCTCGATCTCTTTTTTCAGATGCCTCGCGACGCGGTTCATCCACACGATCATGGTCACAACGAGCACCGACGCGACGAGCATCAGCAGGCCTTCGAACCCGTCTTCACTCACGCGCCATCGCTGCAAGAGTTCGGCGGCGGCAAAACTGGCCGCGACGGCCAGACCGACTCCCGTCCAGACGTAGCTCACGAGGGCTCGGCGGCCGGTGCGATTCAAATAGACGAGGACGATGCCGACGACCAGAGCGGCCTCGACACCTTCGCGAAGTGCGACGAGAAGAGCAGATAGCATGAGAGTTTTAGTTGTAACTCAGTTGCAACTACGACTTTGAGTCTAGCTCGCAGCCACCTCTACGTCAAGGAAATTCAATCTGATGCAACCCGGTGCCCCACGCCGTTCATCCCCTGTACAATGGAACACGGCATGGGATTTCGGCGGCAGACTCGATGGAACTCATCCGGACCTTGTGGCCTGGCCGCCCTAGCGCTTGCTGCTCTCCTGGCCCTTCCCGCACTGCCCCAGACCCGATCCAGCGGCACCGGTGCGGCACCGGCGCAAAATTCGGCGACATCGCCCAAGGGTTCGGCGGCGCAGGCTTCCGGCACTGCAACTTCCCCGGCTTTCAAGCCTGACCCAAAGAAGGCGAAGGAAGCATACAGACAAGGGCTTCGGTCCGAACAGGATTCCGACTGGCAAGCCGCTTTTGATGCCTTCTCGGATGCGATGAATTGGGCTCCGGGCGAGCGGGACTATTTCCTTCACCGCGAAATTGCGAAAAGCCGGCTGGTGCAAGCGAAAGTGGACCTCGCGGAACGCCAAGCGATTTCCGGACATCTGACGGACGCACGCCACAGTCTCCTCGCCGCGCGATATCTCGATCCCACCAACACGGTCGTGCGCGATCGTTTCGCGGAACTGAACGCTTTGGAGCCCGGCCAGAGCCAACCGTTGCCGCAGGATTTCGAAGTCGGGAACCCTATCCGGCTCGAATACCAGCAGGGTAAGCAAGACATGAAATACCGCGGCAACACGCAGGGCGCCTACGAAGAGGCTGCCAGAAATTTTGGCGTTGAAGTCGCATTCGATGTGGACCTGCGCACGCGTCCCGTTCACGTAGAATTCCAGGACGCGGATTTCCTCACGACGATGCGGCTTCTCAATGACGCGACCGGAACTTTCTGGCGGCCGCTGACGAGACACCTCTTCTTCGTATCCGATAACACGGCGCAGAAGCGGAAGGAATACGAAATTTCAATCGTCCGCACGGTTTTGCTGCCCGCATCGGTGACGACGGACCAGATGACCGAACTCCTGCGGCTGGTCCGCGAAATCGCAGGCATCACGCGCTCCGATCTTGACTCAAGGAGCCGCACGCTCACCATGCGCGCGTCACCGCAAGCGATCGCCGTCGCTACCAGCCTGATCGAGGATCTTGAAAAACCGGCCGGCGAGTTGATTCTTGAAATCGAAGTCCTCGAGGTGGACCGCAATTACGCCCGGCAGCTCGGGGTGACGCCTCCCGAAAACACAAAAATATTCACGATCACGAAGCAGGAAGTCCTGCAGGCCCAGAAATCGTTTGCAGATCTGGTCGCCGTGCTGACGGAGATTTTCGGACTACCATCGTCGCTCTCCGGCCTGACGAATACGCAGATCACTTCGCTGCTCAACTCGGGACAGCTGGGTATCGGCACGTTGCTCCCGCCGCTGATAGCCTTTGGAGGCGGCAGCAGCACGTTTATCGGCACGGTTCCCGGCGCTACTGCAAATTTCGCGGAGATGCTTTCGCTCGTCCGGCACGGGCGGCGAATTTTGCTTCGCGTGGAAGACGGCAAGTCCGCCACGTTTTTCGTCGGCGACCGCGTTCCGGTGACGCTGGCGCAATTCTCGGCCAGCCTGGGCAGCGCGAACGCCAACATCTCGAATCTGGTGTCCACGAATTTTCCGACCAGCGAATTGCCGACGGGAGTCGCGCCGGCCTTCATCGCGACCGGCGATCTTCGCAATAAGAGTCAGGCGGACCTGATCGTCGTGAACCACACGGATAACACTCTCTCGGTTTTCCTGAGCAACGGCGACGGCACATTTCAGGATGCGATTTCGCCGGCTCCGGTCACCGGCGGCGGCCCGGTGTGGATCGCGTCGGGAAATTTCAATTCGAATACGACCAAACCCAACAACGACCTTTTTCTCGATCTCGCGGTGGTCAATCAGACGGACAACACGATTTCCATTCTGCTCGGGAACGGCGACGGCACATTCAAACCCAAGACCGACGTCGCCACGGGAAATGTGCCGAGTTCAGCCGTCGCGGCGGACCTGAACGGTGACGGCAACGCCGACCTCATCGTGACGAATCACACGGACAACACGATGTCGGTTTTTCTCGGCAACGGCGACGGCACGTTTCAGACTCCAACGGTGATCCCTACCGGCGCCGGGCCTTCGGCCATCGTGGCCGCTGATTTCAACCTCGACGGAAAGATCGATCTGGCCGTCACAAATCAAACGGACAATACCGTTTCGATTTTCATCGGCAATGGCGATGGAACTTTCAAGCCCCGCGTCGATTATCCCACCGGGAACTCGCCACTCTGGGTTTCGACCGCGGATGTGAGCGGCGATGGCATGCTCGACCTCGTAGTCGCAAACAATACCGACAACACTGTTTCGGTCCTGCTCGGAGTCGGGGACGGCACATTCGGTGCGAAGACAGATTACCCTGCGGGAAATGGACCGACTTCGATCGCCATCGCGGATTACAGCCAGGATGGGCTGCTCGATCTCGCTGTCACCGACCAGAGCGACAACGCCGTTTCACTTCTGCTCGGGCTTGGAAGCGGGACCTTCAGTGCGAACTTTGAATTGCCCGTCGGCTCCGATCCTGTTTCGATGATTACGGCTGATTTTAACGCGGACGGCAGGCCGGATGCCGCGGTCGCCAACATGGGATCGAATACGGCTACGGTGATTTTGAATTCCTCGAATTTCAGCGTTCCGAACGGGTTCACGGGCTCTCCCTTTCCGGGCACCGAGTACCTCGACATCGGCGTAAAAGTGAAGGCGACGCCGCGAATCCACCCGGACGATGAAGTGACACTGCAACTCCGGTTTGAAATCAGCAGTCTCAAGAGTGAAAGCCTCAACGGCATCCCGGAGATCGCGAACCAAACGGTGGAACAGACGGTGCGCTTGAAAGAGAACGAGACGTCGGCCATCTCGGGGATTCTCGAGGAACAAGTGATGCGCGCAATCGGCGGCACGCCGGGCCTTGCGGATCTCGAGGGAATCGGATATCTGCTGGGAAACCGGAACGCTACTGTTTCAGACACCGAGTTATTGATTTTGATTACGCCGCGGGTAGTGGCGCTGGCGCCGCACAAGGATCACACCGTCTATGCGGGCCGCGGCACAGCGGAAGGTCCGGGAGGCATCACGCCCACGCTGCCATTCCCCGGGCGGCAAGAGCCGGTGATCCCGCCGAATCCTTCGCCGGCGCCGGGCCAGCCCCCGGCGCAACCGTTTCAACCGCCGCCCGGTCAAATTATTCCTCGACCGGTTACGCCCCCGCCAACACCTCCGCCGAATCCAAACTAATAGAGCCATGCAAGACGTGGGAGAAGCGTGACGCGAAGCTGCTAAGGCGCTGCTTCGAGGACGACGACGGGTTGATACGTGCGAGGAACGACGGGTTCGGCAATCGCGATCAACTGGCCCTGCTGATTGAAAACGCGCAGGCGCGATGGCTTCCATTCGCCGGAATCGAGCTGCGATGGCGCACCCTGCGCCGCGGTTATCTGGCCCGGCTGAATTTGCGCGAGCGAGAGATTGAATTTTGCGCCGTGCCGCACGCGCTTCTCGATGATCGGGAGCACCGTGGCAGACGGCAAATCCGGCAGGAGATTTTCGAGACGAATCACGCGTTCGGCAATTTTTCCGACTTTCGCAGCAAGCTCGAGCTCCGCGAGCGACAGCGCATGATCGAGAGTGAATTCGCCCACGGCCGTGCGAGTAATTTCCGCCAGGTGCGCGCCCGCGCCGTGGAGCTTTCCGATGTCGTGCGCGAGTGAGCGGATGTACGTTCCGGAGCCGCACTCGACGACGAACCGCGCGACCGATCCCTCGACGCCTGTCAGCCGAAATTCGAAGACTTCCACTTCCACCGGCTCGAGCTTCACCGGCTTATTTTTCCTTGCGAGCTCGTGCGCCGGTTGTCCATGAATCTTTTTGGCGGAATAGGACGGAGGCATCTGTTGAATTTTTCCGAGGAACTGCGCCGCGAGCGCTTCGAGCGCGGCCGGGTCGAGCGCGGGCGCCGAATCCGGCCCCTGCGCTTCGCCGTCCGCGTCGTAGGTGTCGGTCGCAAATCCAAAGCGAATCGCGCAGCTGTAGCATTTGCGGCGGCCGGAGTAAAAACGCGCGAGGCGCGTGGCGCGTCCGAGTGCGAGAACCAGCACGCCGGTCGCGATCGGGTCGAGCGTTCCCAGATGCCCGATCTGGCGAAATCCGACGAGGCGACGCACGGCTTCGACGACATCGTGCGAAGTTCTTCCGCGCGGCTTATCGACCACGAGGATTCCATCGGTTGGAGGAGGCTGTGGAGTGCGAGGCATGGGGTCAGACGGGGCGGCTGAAGCGCAGCGCGCCCGCGAGAAAGTTATCGTTCCTCCGTGCCCTTCGCTTTTCGCAGCAGCTCGTCAATGCGCTGCCCGTATTCTTCGGAATCATCGGGAATGAAGATTACCTCGGGCGCACGGCGCAATTGCAATCGCTCGATCAATTCGTGGCGGACGTAGGAGGAGGCGGCCTTCAATCCCTTGAGCGTGTCGGCGCGCTCCGCCGGGTCGCCTTCGAGGCGCACAAAGACGCGCGCCGTGCGAAGGTCCCCGGACATGCGCACTTCGGTGACCATCACCGGTCCTGCCAGCCGCGGGTCCTTCAATTCGCCCGCCAGCATCAGGCTCACTTCAATCCGAATTTCTTCCGCAATCCGCTCGGTGCGATGCCCGCCGATCGTCATTCCCCGTCCTCGAAAAATGCAGTGTCCTGCGAAATCAGATCGCGCCCCAGAATTCGCTCGGATTCAGACGCGATTGCCGCCATCGATTCTTCCAAATGTTTGCCGTCTCCCGAGATGCTCACGACGCCGACCCGCGCGCGCTGCCAGAGTTCCTGGTGTTCGAGCTCGGCGACGGCCACGTTGAAATGAGCGCGCAGACGGTCTTTCAAGCTCCGGAGCACCTGCCGCTTGTCCTTGAGGGACCTTGCGTCGGGAATGTGAATTTCGAGAGTGAGGAGGCCGATCGGCATATCCGCCCCCGATTGATCCAAACGGAAACGGGTGAGACTGATTTACGCTACGACGCTTTTCTAATTTCGCTTTGCTTCCACACCGGCTTGCATGTTGATGCGCTCGTCGAGATTCACAGCGAGAGGCGCGACCCGCTCCATTTTGAAGCACTCGAGAATGTCGCCCGATTTCACGTCGCTGAAATTCGAAACGCTCGCACCGCATTCAAATCCCTGGCGGACTTCGTTGACGTCTTCCTTAAAGCGGCGCAGGGAAACGATCTTGCCGGTGTAGATCACGACGTTGTCGCGCAGAACGCGGACATCCGCATCGCGCTTCAGAATGCCGTCCTGGACCGAACAACCGGCGATCATTCCCACGCCCTTGATCCGGAACGTGTCGCGCACTTCCGCGCGGCCGAGATAGGTTTCCTTGATGACCGGTGCGAGCAATCCGGCAACGGCCTTCCGCAATTCATCGAGAAGTTCGTAGATGATCGTGTGCAGGCGAATGTCCACGCCTTCGCGCTGCGCGAGGTCCGAAGCCTTGCGCTCCGGCCGCACGCTGAATGCGACGATGATGGCGTTCGATGCGGATGCGAGCAGGACGTCCGTTTCCGTCACGGCGCCGACGCTTGCGTGAATCACCTTGAGCTTTACCTGATCGTTCGAAAGTTTCGGCAGCATTTCGCTGAGCACTTCGACAGAGCCCTGCACGTCCGCCTTGATCACGACCGGCAGTTCCTTCACTTCACCGACCTTCAATTGTTCGTGCAATTGATCGAGCGTCAGGCGGCCCGAGGAAGCCGTTTTTGCGAGCGAAGCCTCCCGCTGCTTTGCCTGGCGGTATTCGACGATGTGGCGCGCCTTCGCTTCGTCCGCCACCTGAAATTGATCGCCCGCTTCGGGCACGCCCTGCAATCCGAGAACTTCGACCGGCGTGGCCGGCCCGGCCTGCTTGATCGGCTGGCCGCGGTCGTCATACATTGCGCGGACTTTGCCGTACACGGCGCCGACGATGAAAACGTCGCCGACGTGTAGCGTGCCGTTTTGCACGAGCACGGTCGCCACGGGGCCGCGACCCTTGTCCATGCGCGATTCGAGCACGGTTCCACTCGCGGGAGCATCGGGATCGGCTTTCAACTCGCGCAGGTCGCCGACCAGCAGAATCATTTCGAGCAATTTCGGAATGTTCGTCTTCGCCTTGGCGGAGACTTCAACCATGACGGTGTCGCCGCCCCATTCTTCGGGCATCAAGCCGCGGTCTGAGAGCTGGCGCTTCACGCGCTCCGGCTGCGCATCCGGCTTGTCAATTTTGTTGATGGCCACGACGATTGGAACGTGCGCCGCTTTGGCGTGGTCAATCGCTTCTTCGGTCTGCGGCATCACTCCATCATCTGCGCCCACGACGAGCACGACGATGTCAGTGACTTTCGCGCCGCGAGCGCGCATCCGCGTAAATGCTTCGTGGCCCGGCGTATCGATGAAAACGATGCGGCGTCCGTCCACATGCGTTTGGTAGGCGCCGATATGCTGCGTAATTCCGCCGGCTTCTCCGGCGGCGACCTCGGTTTCGCGGATGGCGTCGAGCAGGCTCGTCTTGCCGTGGTCCACGTGGCCCATCACGGTCACCACGGGCGCGCGCGGCTGGAGATTTCCCGTCCGCTCTTCCTTGACCTTTTCTTCTTCGACGACTTGCTCTTCAAATGTCACGACGTGGACGATTCCGTTGAATGATTCGGCCAGGCTCGTGGCCGTCTGCGCGTCGAGAGCTTGATTGATGCTTGCGAAGACGCCGCGGTCGAGCAGATTCTTGAGCAATTCTTTAGCGCGGATGTCGAGCTTTTCGGCCAGCTCGCGCACCGTGATTCCTTCAGTCACCGTCACTTCGCGCGGCTCGCGTTGGACAGGCGCAACGGGTTCAATTTGGGTTGCGCGGCCAGCTCCCACACCAGGGCGAGTGCGAACCGGATGGAGTTTGCGTTCGCCTTCGGCAAATCGCTTTTCAATCAGCGGACGCCCGCGTGTCGCTGGAGGTTTGCGCGCATAAAGAGGCTTTCCGGGCTCCGCCTTCGGAACGCCGGTAGCGCCGGGCCGCTGCCCGCCGACCGGAGCATTCGATGGAGGACGGACACCGCCGGGTCGCTGCGGGAATCGCGAGGGGGGGCCGCCGCCGGGTCGCGGAGGGCCACTGGGTCGAATCTGACCGGGAGCAGCAGGTCTTCCGCCGAAGGCAGGTGGTGCACCGGGGCGACCTTGACCTGGGCCCGATGGGCCGCCAGGACGTGATGGAAACCTTTGACCAATTGGCGGAGCGCCCGCCGGTCTTGGTGCACCGGGAGCTGCCGCCGCGGGGCGCTGCGTTGGCGCTCCAGCGGGCTGGCCCGGAACTGCACCCGGAGCTGCCGGGCGCATCGGAACTGGTGTCTTCGCGGCTGCCGGGGCAATTCCCGGCTTCGCTGCGGCCGGCGAGGCTGCCGCAGCAGCCGGCGCAACGCCGGGCTTGGCTGCAACCGGCGGAGCAGCAGGTAAACCCGGACGCGGCGGCACGATTGACGGGCGAGGCACAGCCCCCGCTGGACCCGCCGCAGGTGCAACAGCTTTTCCCGCAACGGCTGGAGCTGCAGGCGCGCCGGCCGCAGGCTTCGCGGCAGGTGGAGCAGCCGGTCGAGCGGCAGGGCGTGCCTTCGCCGCAGTCGCCTTGGCAACTTTTTCCGCTTCGGCTGCAGCTTCCTGCGCAGCCAAATCGTGGAAATGTTTCCGCACCAATTCGGCGTGCTCGTTGTCGATCGAGCTTGAGTGCGTCTTCTTTTCTTTGACGCCGATCTCCGGCAAAAACTCGATCAGGACTTTGGCCTTGATCTCGAGTTCCCGGGCCAGCTCATTGATGCGGACTTGGTTCGCGTCTGACATCAGCCTCCGCTTTCAACTTCCCTTAACTTCGATCCGACCTTCTGGAAAGTCACTCCTCAGAATTTTCCTTCTTCTCCACGTTTTCTTCTGGTGCCGGAACTGCATCTTCTTCCGGGGCCGCGGTGTGAGGGGCTTCGCTTCCTGCTGCGACTGCCGCCTCAGTGTCGTCCGCGGCGGGCGTTTCTGCCGTGACTGCCGCGTCTTCTGATTCCGCCGAGGGTTCAGCCTCAACTTCGGTCGCCGCTTCCGCGGGAGCCGCTGGTTCGGCGGCGGCTGTTTCCGGCGCTGCTGTGGCCTGCGCTTCGAGTTCTTCGAAATATGCGGCCACCGATTGATGAATCTTCTCCACCATTTTTTCGCCGATGCCCGGAATCTCAACGAGCTGTTCAGGCGTCATGTCGGCGAGCTTTTCAATGGACGTAATGCCCTGCGCTTCGAGTTTTTCGATCGTCTTCGGTCCAACGCCCTTCAGTTCTGTGAGCGCCGTGCCGGGAGCCGTGAGCGCGGCCATCTGCGCTTCGATTTCGCGACGCTTCTCTTCTTCGCTCTTAATGTCGATGTTCCAACCGATCAACTTGCTCGCGAGGCGAACGTTCTGGCCCTTCTTGCCGATGGCGAGAGAAAGCTGCGTATCCTCGACGATTACTTCGAGGCGCCGCTCCTCGGGATCGACAATCTGCACGCGCGTCACTTTCGCAGGGCTGAGAGCTTTTTGTGCGAACGTGACCGTATCTTCATTGAACGGAATAATATCGATTTTCTCGCCGCGCAACTCGCGGATGATGGACTGCACACGCATGCCCTTCATTCCGACACACGCGCCGACGGGATCGACATCTTTGTCGCGGCTTTCGACGGCGATTTTCGTCCGCTCGCCCGCTTCGCGCGCCACCGCGCGAATTTGCACCGTGCCGTCGTAGATTTCCGGAACCTCCATTTCAAAAAGCCGCTGCACGAGGGCCGGATCGGCGCGGGAGACGATCACTTGCGGCCCCTTCGCCGCGCGCTCCACCGCACGAATTGTCACGCGCAAGCGGTCGCCCACGTTGTAAGCCTCGAGGCGCGACTGCTCGCGCTTCGGCAATCTCGCTTCGGTGCGGCCCAGATCCACGATGATGTCGGGGCCCTCCATGCGTTTCACAATCGAATTCACGAGTTCGCCGACGCGGGTATGAAATTCGTTGTAGATGGTGTCGCGTTCCGCTTCCCGCACCTTTTGCAGGATCACCTGCTTGGCGGTTTGCGCCGCGATTCTTCCGAGCACGTCGGTCGGTTTCGTCTCCGTGATTTCACCGCCGACTTCGATTCCCGGATTGTGTTTGCGCGCCTCGGCCAAAGACACTTCGCGCAGCGGATCGGTGACTTCCTCCACCACCATGTGCACCGAAAACACGTCCACCTGACCGGTTTCTGGATTGAACTTCGAGCGGAGATCTTCCTCGGTGCGGTAATATTTCCGCGCCGCCACAACCATCGCGTCCTCGATGGCCGCAACGATGATCTCCGGTTCGATGTGCTTTTCCCGGCTGATCTGCTCGATTGTCTGGTACAGCAGACTCGCCATCCCTGTTTCTCCCTAGAGTTCGACAACCAAATTCGCCTTGCGAATTCCGGCGAACGGAACCAACACTTCGTGGTCCTTCAACGTGAGCTTCACGTTGCCATCCGCGTACCCCGCCAAGCGCCCTTCGAAAAACTTCTGCTGCTCGACCGGCTCGTTCGTCCAAATTCGCGCCAGCCGCCCCACAAACCGCTCGTAGTCCGCCGGCCGGATCAGCTTCCGGTCGAGCCCGGGTGAGCTGACTTCGAGAACGTAACTCGGACCCGGCACAAGGTCCTCGACGTCCAGGATCACGCTCAACTGCTCGCTGATCCGCTCACAATCTTTGATGCCGACACCGACACCTTGCGGGTTTGCCGGGCCCGGAAGCCGGTCAACGTAGACTCGCAGCAGCCGCTGCTTGCCTACTTTCCATTCGACGTCGAAAATCTCGAGGCCTTCCGAGCGAGCCACCCGCTCCGCCGCCTCACGAATCTTTGCCAGGTCCATTCTCTTCTAGCGGCGACCTTTAGCCTCGGCCGGGACCTATACGCCCCGGGCCATTTGTCGTGCCCAACAAAAAAGTGGGCTCGCGCCCACTCGATCGTGCGACCTATCTGGAAGCGACTTAGTATAGTTTCGATACACCTAAAACGCAAGACCGCATGGCAGTTCCTCCGCGCGCATGCGGAAGCTGAATGGAAGGGTGTCTTTCCGACGCAATGCGCGAAGAACTCCCTTCTCATTCGCAGGATACTGGCGCTACGATTGCATCTAATCGGGGCGATGAGACTGACACGATTCTTCGCGGCGGTCGGCCTGATGACGATTTTAGCTGCTGCGGGGATATCGCTCGCCCGGCCGAAATCGCAAACAGCCGGCAACCAGCTCTATCCCACTGAATTTGCACGACAAAAACACCTTCCACGCGTAATGCTCTGGGCCTGGGAACGATCGGAAGACCTTCGCGGCATCGACCCGCGCGAGGCCGGTGTGGCGTTCCTTGCCCGCACCGTGTTCCTCACGGGAGA
>JBAWGF010000264.1:0-11943 GCA_049592615.1 Candidatus Acidiferrales bacterium | reverse complement strand
ACGTCGTTCCGCTACTACATACCGTAAGGCGTCACGGAATACGGAGGGGCGCAACGCGTCCCTCCGTAACCTTTCTCAAATCTCGAACCTCGAAATCCAACTCAAAGCCGCGGAATTGTGATTGGGCAGACGTGCCGGTGCTGAGCAAGCAGGGAGAGATCGCGACTTGAGAGTGAAGCTAAGCGAGAGAACTGGTTCGACGGAACAGGTTGAGCCGCCCCGTCGAACCTTGAACGAGATTCAATTGCCAGGGCGGCTTAGTCGTTCCCGCCCGCCATTCCCTTTGCTTTCGGCGTGGAAACCGGAGCCGCTGCGGGCGTCGAACCGGCACCAACTGGCGCGGCAGAATCAAACCCCAGCGCGGGAACATGAGCCGGCACTTTCATGCGCCGCAGTACGAAGAAAGCGAGGATTGCCGCCGTCAGGTCGAAAGCAATCGCGACATCATACACGCCCTTCCAGCCCACGTTTGGCATCACGAACTTCGCCGCGAACGGAGTCCCGATCGTAGGGACTACGGTGAGAATGATGCCGTAAGTTACGAATGCTCCTGCCAGCGCCAGCAACGTGCTCTTTGTTGTGCGGCGCAACTCGATGCGCAGCACCGTCGGCGCCAGGAAAAGCGAAAACAGCATCAAACCGCCGCCGAGCAGGAGCAGGATATCGGCGCGGAAGTCAAACGCCTTCCCCGCCGCCAGCGCCGACCCGATGGGGACGAACATCGAAGCCGTGCCCTTCGCGGTGTATAGGAAACCGTAATTCGCTGTCGCGTGCTTGCGTCCGAAGAAATCCCCGCACATTGCTGGGAAGAGCGAGTAGATTTCGCCCCATCCGAAGAATGTAAACGCGCTAAAAATGACGAAGAGGAGCGGGTTATGAGCAAACTTAATGAGCGCGAAGATGGCTGCTGCTTCCAGTCCAAACGCAATCGTCATCGTCCGCTCGCGGCCGATGTGGTCGGATATCCATCCCCAAATTGGCCGGCACAACCCGTTTACGAGACGGTCCGCCGAAAGAGCGAACACGAGTGCGCCCATGGACAGACCTAAGAGAGTGACGTTGACTTTATCGACCTTGAAGTCCGCCGCCATGGGCGCGAGCTGTGCGGTTGCCATCAATCCGCCGGTCGCCACCATTGTCATCATCATGTACATCAGCCAGAACTGAGGCGTGGACGCCATCTGAGCCGAACTGAAGTCTGCCACGCTCTGCCGCTTCTTCACGATTTCGCCTGCCGGGGCCAGCCTCCAAGTCTTGGGCAGCCAGCCCGTTGGTGGCGCCTTCAAAAACAGCGCCGCGACGATGACGGTGAGCCCTTGAATGATGCCCCAGACGACGAAAGCATGCTGGTACCCTGAGCCTGCGGGCTGTCCGGGGGGATTGATCATGTTGGCGATCGGTGCCACCGTAAACGCTGAACCCGCGCCGAAGCCTGCCGCCGTCAATCCAGCCGCGAGGCCCCGGTGGTCAGGGAACCACTTCAGTGCGCTCCCAACTGCCGTGCCATAGACGATGCCAGCGCCGATCCCAGAAAGGCCGTACCAAAGGTAAAGCGCCGTTAGCGTTTCCGCCTTCCCGCTTCCCATCCAGCCCAGACCCGCGGCCACGCCACCAACCATGACAAGGAGCTTAGGTCCGAACTTGTCCACCAACCAGCCCTCAAAGGGAACAAGCCAAGTCTCCAGGAGAACGAACACGGTGAAGGTGACCTGGATGAGGGCCAACTCCTTACTCAGGTGGGTTGACAGCGGCTTCACAAACAGAGTCCAGCCGTACTGGAAGTTTGCTACCGCCACCATGCTGAGGACGCTGAAGAATAGAATGGTCCAACGATTGCCAAAAAAAGATTGCGTGCCTGGTTTTTGGTCCGTGGAAATTGCGGTCACGGGTGCACCTCCTCATGGGTTTGTGCAGGACGAGGTATGAATTCGCCCTGCCTTTCCCTGGGCTGTGCTCCCCCTCCTCGCGGAGACGCGCGAGGGAAGCCGTGGGAGCCCGTCGCATGAAAGCAAATGCTTCAGGCGGGCGGGCTATCGGTTTCGAGTTCCTTCCGGAAGGGAATCACGCCGGGAATGAGCCACTTCTGCCACATCTGGTCTATCTTGCCTTGAAAATAAGCAAGGTCTTCGTCGGTGAAGTGCGCGAATCGCCCCTGCTTCAGCAGGTAATCGGCGACTGGGAGGCGTCGTGTACGCCCCTCGGCGATTTCTTTCGTTTTTCCGGTGAGGCGCAAGACACCATTTTCTATTTCGTAGAGTGGCCAAATTCCCGTGGTCACGGCGAGTTCGCCAAGCTCGTGAGAGAGGATCGGATCGTAGTCCCAGCCTTTGGGGCAGGGATCGAGCGAATGGATGAAGGTGGGGCCGCCGATCGAGAGCGCCTTGCGAACGCTGTTCATCGCCTGCAAACCATACGACATGCAAACGGTCGCAACGTATTTGCATTCGGGGTGGCCAGCCGCCATCATACCCGCCATGTTTTTCTTCCAGCGGTGATGCATGATCCGCTTCACTTTTCCCGGAGGACTAAACGTGGTGTTTGCTCCGTAGGGCGTGCTGCCGGAAAGCTGAATGTCGGTGTTGGCGTAGGATTCGTTGTCGTACATCAATATAAGGCAGTTGTAATTGGGATGAGTAAGGGTCGCGGAGATCCCAGAAATTCCCATGTCCGCTCCGCCGCCGTCGCCGCAGAACGCGATTACGTTGATGGGCTCCTTCTTCATCTTGCCCTTGCGCATTTGCGCCTTCAGGCCCGCGGCCGTGCCCAACGCGGCCGAGCCGCTGCTTCCCAGCTGCGTATGCATCCACGGAATTACCCAGGAGGTGCTGTAGTACGTCGTGTTCGCGACGTACATGCAGCCCGTGCTGCCGAGGACGATCGTGCGCGGTCCCGCCGCCTTAGCCATCATCTTCATCACGAGGGCCGACTCGCAGCCCTGGCAAGTGCGGTGACCGGAAGTGAAGAATTCGTCGAGCGGAATTTTCTTCACGCCCTTGATCGGGTCGAGCTTCGAAATCGGATAAAGATCAGTTGTGGATGCCATGTCTTTCATCTCCCTGTGGCCCGCCGCCGGGCGCGCTTGCGGGTCCGCTACTCGCGGACTCCGATCCATTGCGTCAAAGGTTGCGACTTTCCATCCGCCGCCTGAAAAATGATGTCGGTCATCTTGTTGACGTCTTCCAAGAGGACCTCTCGCCCGCCGAGGCCGCAGATGAAGCCCACAACCGGCGGCCGCTTCGCGCTTGGATACAACGCCGCGCGGATCTCGGTCGCGAGTACACCGCTGAGATACGGCGAGCCGAGAGAGAAGTCGCGGTCAATCACGCCCACTGCCTTGAATCGGCCGAGACACTTGGCGAGGTCAGCTGCGGCAAACGGCCGGAACCACCGCATGCGCACAAAGCCGACCTTCTTGCCTTCCTTGCGCATCTGGCGGATCGCAACACGGACCGGATTCGAAAGCGTGCCCATCCCCACGAGGACCACATCGGCATCCTGCGTCTGAAATTCTTCAAAGAATGGGTTGCCATAGTCGCGGTGGAAAATCTTTTCAAAATCCGTGTAGGCTTCGCGGATCACGGTGGCGGAGCGCTCCATGGCCGCGGCTGTCTGCCGGCGGATTTCCATCAGCCAGTCTTCGTTCGCCTGCGGCGCGACCGTGATGGGATTATCCGGGTGGAGAAGAAGATCGCCGCGATCGTAGCGCGGCAAGAACGATTTGACCTGATCCCCGGTCGGGATTTTGACGATGCCCTGTGAGTGAGTGAGGAAAGCGCCGTCGCAACTGATGGCGCAGGGGAGAAAAACACGCCTGTCTTCGGCAACGCGATAGGCGATCAGGGCCGTATCCAGCGCTTCCTGCGCGCTGTCAACCCACACGAGCTGCCAACCGAGGTCGCGCACCGCCAGCGCGTCGTTGTGTTCGACGCCGAACGCGCCCGGATCGTCGAGCGCGCGGTTGCCGACCATGGCGATCATGGGAATGCGGAGAGCCGGCGTGACGGTGAGACATTCGAACGCGTACATCCAGCCCACGCCGCTGCTTCCCGTGAATACGCGCGCGCCGACGGCGGAGGCGTGCTTTACGATCTCGAACTGCGAGTGCTCGCCTTCGGCGATAATAAATTCGCAATCGAAGTCGCCGTTCGCGACAAGCTTGGCAATGTACTGCATCACCGTGTCGTAGGGACGGATGGGGTACCCCGTAATCACGTCCACATCGGCGAGCTTGCAGGCGATGGCGATGGCTTCGCTGCCGGTGATCAGCTCGGTTTTTTCTGTTCCCTCGATTTTTACGGCAGTTGCCATCGAATTTCTCCCCTTGGTTGAGACTTAGTCGTTCCCTTCAGCTTCGGCGATCGCTCCGGGCACCTGCTTCTGATATTGACCGCGGAAGCGGAACCCGTGAGACCGGTCGTGCTTCTCTTCAATCTTTCCTTTGAGCCACGCCTGGTAAGCGGGTTGATCCTTTCTCCACGCTTCCCACTGGCTCGCGTTGTCGGTGAACGAGACTTCATTGACCATCGTGACGCAGTCCTTCACCGGGCAAACCGCCTCGCAGACGCCGCAACCGCAGCAGGCTTCCATGTTCGCGTCGTACAGCCCTTCGGGTGTGACGTCGAAGCAGGAGTCGGGGCACTGCAGCCAGCACAGAGTGCACTTGATGCAGGTGTCGAAGTTGACGACAGGCCGCATCGTGCGCGTGGCGTATTTCTTGAACGTGGGATTACGCGCCGGCTGATATCCGCCCACCTTGCCGTTTTCCGCGTCTTTCATAGTGTGACCCTGCGCAATGGATGGAATCGCGATGCCCTCGCGCATTTCCGTCCATTTGGGTTTTACGAAAACGTACGGCTCTTCCGCATTGCCCTGATTCGGCTTCACGGTGACCGAAGTAACGCGTTCGTAGGAGCGCGCGGCGGACGTTGCCTTCAGGGGATCGTTCCATTCCTGCATGATGGCTTTTTGCACCGCTTCGAGGCTGAACAGGTCCGGGAGGAACTTCGCGATCGCGCCCAAAATGCGCACGTCCGTGTGATCGTCTTTGTAAACCCAAAGGCCCGAAAAGCTGGGAGTGCTCTTCAAGATGGCCAGTTGATAAGGCGTTTTCTTGCGGTGGGCCATTGCAATCAACCGCTCGGGCGTTTCGCGCGAGGTGACGATCAGAGTTCCGCCCGGCTTGGTCAGCTGGTTGATCGGCTGCAATCCGTACCAGGCCCAAGATTCGACGCCCTTGCAAAGCGTGTCGTCCACGGCAATCGAAATATCCACTTGCGTCGGCTCGTACTTCGCCATGCCCTCTTCCAGAGTGATGTCGTCTGTTGCGACAATGGCAAAGGCCTTGGCTGGGATACCGTTGCGCTCGGGGCTGTCACCGTAGCGGCCAAACGAGATGCCCGGCTTATGATCGTGGTACGCCGCTAGCACAATCGCTCGGGTGATGTTCCTGGCCAGCGTTTTCTGAAAGATGCCGCGGTAAACAACTTCGATTGCAAATAGCCGACCCATGGAGGATCCTCCTCTACCTAAATCTCCTTCAAAACAATTCGTTCAATTTCTTTGATATGCCGCCGCATGGCGGTCTCCGTGGCGGATGCATCGCCACGCCGAATGGCGCTCAAGATCCGCCGGTGGCCCGCAAAAGATTTCAGCAGGCGTCCTTTCACTTGAAGCGAACGCTCGCGGCTCTCTCGCAGAAGGTCCATATTCACGTCGAGAACCTTCATGACCACGCTGTTTCGAGCGGCTTTCGCGATGGCGTAATGAAATTCGGAGTCTTCTTCGATAGCGAGCTCACCCGCGTCCACTTTTTCTTTTTGCCGCCTCAGGATGTCTTCCAGTTCGTTGATCTCCGCTGAGGTGGCATTCAAGGCCGCGCGCCCGGCCAGAGGCGGCTCAATCATCCGGCGGAGATCGAGGAGTTCGCTCACCAATTCCCGCTTGTGGCGCAACATGCCGGCCAGTGGATTCACCAGCGAATCAGCAGTAATATCGCGCACCACCGTTCCTTCTCCCTGGCGGGGTTCAACCAAGCCGATGAGTTCGAGTGAACGAATTGCGTCGCGGAGAGAGCTGCGGCTTACCTGGAACATCTCTGCCAGTTCACGCTCCGGCGGAAGTTTGTCGCCGGGCTTCAGCAAACCATCGCGAATGAGGCGCTGAATTTGCTCAGAAATCTTTTCGTAAACCTTGGTCTTCCGGACGGCTTCGAATTCGGTTTTAGCGAGCGGGGACAACGCGACTCCTAGCTTCCAAGTGGTACGGTTATCAGACCACTTCGGAGCATTCAATACCATCGAAATCGGGCTGTCAAGATATATCTTGGGTCTCCAGATTCCAGGCAAGGTCAAGGAGGGGGCCTCCCATGATTCCTGCGTTGTTGAATTATCGCGATCTGGCGCTATTGCTCTTACGGCTCATGATCGCCGTCGTATTCGCGGCAAGCGGCTGGTCGGACTTGAAAGATCCGGAAGCGCGGTCGAAGAGCATTGAAATGCCGAAGAGATTCACCATTTTTCTCGGCGTAGCGGAACTCGCGGGCGCTCTGGGGTTGGCGCTTGGTGTGCTGACGCAACTTGCGGCCACCGGTCTCATTCTGGTGATGTTAGGCGCCATCGTTAAAAAGGCGTTTCAATGGAAGACCGGGTTCTGGGGCAAGGGAAGCCAGGGCTGGCATTACGACCTGATGTTCGTCGTAATGAATTTTGTGGTTGCTGCGACCGGAGGCGGCCGATTCTTGCTGTGGAATTGAACTTCGCGATTGCTTTAGCGATGAATTCTAATCACCGGCAGGCGATTCGGAAGATAAATTCAGTTCGATTCGGCGACTGGCTTGGCACAGTGTGCGCGATGCGGTAGGATTTGAAGGGTTGGTGTTGCCGGGCATGCCGCCCCTACATGGATGCGAGGAATTCCGACATTCAACCGAAACGGCGATATCGTCTAAAGGTTAGGACGGAGCCCTCTCAAGGCTCAAATCCGGGTTCGAGTCCCGGTATCGCTACCATATTTCCTCTCTAGCCTGCAGGTCTGGTCCCGACGCGTTTACCAATTCAGGCTAAACTTACAGCGTTATGACGAAGATTTATGCGGGAACTTCGGGTTGGGCATATTCGAGTTGGAAGCCGCGGTTCTATCCCGCAAAACTCGGATCCGCAAAATTCCTGAGCTATTACGCAACGCGTTTGAATTCCGTGGAAGTGAACTATTCGTTTCGGAGTTTGCTCGGAGAAAAATTATTGGCGGAATGGATTGAGGCGACACCTGCGGATTTCAAGTTCGCCGTCAAGGCGCATTACACAATCACTCACGTCAAACGCCTCTGCGGAGCGAAGAGGCTCACGAGTCAATTCTTTTCTTCGCTATCGCCATTGAGAGAGGCGCGCAAACTCGGGCCGGTTCTGTTTCAGTTGCCGCCGTTTTTGAAATGCGACGCGAAACTCCTCAGGGATTTTCTGAAGATATTGCCGCGCGAGCCGCGCAGCGCATTTGAGTTTCGGCATGCATCATGGTTTTGCGACGAGGTATTCGACATTCTGCGCGAGGCAGGCGTGGCGCTATGCAATGCCGAAAGCGAAAAACTCGGGACACCGGACGTCCGGACTGCGGATTTTTCGTACTTGCGATTGCGGAAATCAAGTTACTCGATCAACGCGCGAAAAACGCTGGCTACCAGAATCGCGAACCTTGCAAAGCAAGGCATTGTCTTTGTGTATTTCAAGCACGAAGAGACTCCGAAGAGCGCACTGAATGCAGAAAGATTATTGAAAGCGGTTGAACCGCCTGAATGAGCAAATATGTCAATTAGGGTTTTCAACCAGCAAGGCGATGCCCTGCCCGCCTCCAATGCAGGCCGATGCGATTCCATAGCGCAGCTTCGACCGCTGCAATTCGCGCGAAAGCGTGAGGGCGAGCCGGATGCCTGTGGCGGCGAGCGGGTGGCCGATGGCGATCGCGCCGCCGTTCACATTGAGCTTGTTCCGATCGAGCTGCAGTTCGCGTTCGACCGCAATGACCTGGGCGGCGAACGCTTCGTTGATTTCGAAGCGGTCAATCGCGTCGAGAGTCAGCCCAGCGCCATCGAGCAGTTTTCGGATGGCCGGGGCCGGACCCATGCTCATAATTTCAGGCGGCACCCCAACGGTTGCAATGGCGCGAAGCCGCGCGAGCGGCCGGATGCCATGGGAATTTGCGTACGCGCCGGAACTGACAAGCGCAGCAGCGGCGCCATCCACGATGGCGGAGCTGTTTCCTCCGGTTTGAACGCCGCCGAAAGCCGGACGGATTTTGCTGAGTGCTTCGAAGGACGACGGGCGAGCGTGCGTGTCCGCGGCAAGGCTTTCGACTTCTTTCGGGAGACGGATTCCGCGCGGCTTGTATCCTTTCAGTTCAAAACTTTCGCTGACGACCGGCGCGAGCTCTCCCGAGAGAAAGCAGCTCTTCTGCGCGGCAACCGCGCACGAGAAACTTCTTTCCGCGAAACGGTCCGCATCTTCACGCGTGACCTTGTAGGCGCGCGCGACAGTTTCCGCAGTATCGCCCATCGTTACGTCCGGCGCGGTGTCCCGCAACGCTTCCCAAAGGAAATCCTTGAACTCCACCTGGCCCATGCGGAAGCCGCTGCGATGCGTGAAGGCCACGACGGGATTGCGGCTCATAGATTCCGCACCGACGCAAAGGCCGAGATCGATCTTTTTCAGCGTGATCGCATCGGCGGCCTGACTGATTGCCTCGACGCCCGTGCCGCAAACGCGCTGCACCAACAGCGCCGGACGGTCGAGCGGAACGCCGGAGTAAAGTCCGATGTGCCGCGGCAGCACGTAGGCATCGAAGCTCGCCTGCGCCACGCTGCCGGCAATGACGGCACCAACATCGGCCGGCGAAATCTTTGTGCGCTCGAACAGGGCGCGTGCCGCTTTGATGCCGAGGTCAATCGGTGAAACGAGACCCAATATGCCGTTGTAGTCGGCAAAGGGCGTCCGGACCCCATCGAGCAACCAGATGTCGTCGTAGGCGATGAAGAGGCCGCCGGAAACTTTGTCCATATTCACTTCTCCTTGATCCGCAAAACCCGCGGAGACGCCTTCGCTGCGTAAAGTTCTTCGACCAATTCGGCGCGGCGCTCGAGAACCGCGCGCTGATTCAGGGAGCCTTTGTCCGTAATCTCACGAGAGTCCACCGATGGCGGCTCCTCGAGCAAAACCGCGCGGACGACGCGGTTCGAGCTGCCTGTGGATACTGCGGCGAAACTTTCGAGCAGAGATAGAAACTGCGCGCGCACGGCTTCATGCCTCAATATATTTGCCGCAGGCGAGCCGGGAGCGAGACCGGAACAGAGAGCGCGGCAGGCATCGTGGTCGGCGAAGATCATGATTCCCACATCGTCACGGTTCAGCCCAGCGATCACAACGTCGCGGGCAAAGGGTGCGAAGTGGCCAAGAATTCGCGCTCGCAGCGGGCCCACACTGACCCAGGTGCCTGTCGAGAGTTTGAAGTCTTCGTTGATGCGTCCATCAAAGAGGAAGCCTTTGTTGACGTCGTCGGGATCGACAAATCGCACCGCGTCGCCGAAGCAGTAAAAACCATCCGCATCAAATGCTTTTTTCGTCAGCTCCGGCTGGCGCCAGTATCCCGGTGTGATGTTTGGCCCCCTTACGCGCGCTTCGAGTTTATCGCCCACCGGCGCTAGCTTGACCTCCACGCCCGGAACGGGGATTCCGATCACTCCCGCCTGATCCGTCTCCCAGGTAGTTTGCATTGCCATCGGCGAAGTTTCCGTCGAACCGAGACCTGTGACCATGATCATTCGCTCGCCGCAAGTTTCTTGGGCCAGCGCGCGATATGCGTCCCAGACCGGCTGCGAGAGTCCCGCTCCCGCGTAAAATAGGAGGCGTAGGCGGCTGAAGAAATTTTCACGAAGCTGGCGATCGGAGCGAAGGAACGGCAACAAATCTTCATAGCCCTTCGGAACGTTGAGAAATATAGTCGTCGCGATTTCTTTCAGATTGCGAACCGTCTCCTCGATGAAACCTGGTCCGGGTTTGCCGTCGTCAATGTAAAAGCTTCCGCCGTTGTAGAGAGTGACGCCGATATCGTGGTTGCCGCCGAAGGTGTGATTCCATGGCAGCCAGTCCACGATAACGGGTGGCTCATCCTGAAGAAAGCTAAACACCTGGGAAATCATCTGCTGGTTCGAGCAGAGCATTCGATGCGTGTTTATCACAGCTTTTGGGTGGCCGGTGGAACCGGACGTGAACAGAAATTTCGCGACGCTATCCGGATCGATACGCGCGTGGGCCTCTTCGACTGCGAGCGAGGGCCGAGTGGCGGCAAGTTCGGAAAAGAGGGTCGTGCTGCGGCCGAGGGGCGGGGCGGACGTGACGACAAGCTCTACATTGCCGGGGAGGACGGATTCGATCGCGCGGCGATATCGTTCGCCATCGGCTACGAAGACGAGGCCCGGCGTCAAAAGATTGATGCAATGCCGAAGCTGCGCGAAATCCTTCGAGACAAGCGAATAGACGGGCGAAAGATGCGCCGTGGGAATTCCCACGTGCTGGCCCGCGAGCATCAACAGCAAGTGCTCGTGATCGTTTTCCGAGAGGATCAAAACTGGGCGATCCACGGAAAGCTTACGATTGAGCAAGGCCTGGCCGATGTGGCGCACCGCCGTGAATACCTGCGCGAATGTGAGATGAGACCAATCGCCGCCGTCCACGCGCTTTGCGATGCAGATTTTGTCGGGGCAGACCTTCGCCCAGTGGGCGACACGATCCGTGAGAATTTTGGGATACGGACCGAGCTGTTCTTCCGGCCTGATGAGCAGCGCACCGCCAGCGAGGCGCTCGACCGTCGCGCCGGATGTGCGCAGGCGGACCTGGCGGACGCGACCGTGGCCCCGTCCGGGGGGAAGCGCACTCCCGGTTACCTTTGCCGGCTGCGAATTTCTGCGCGGCGCAGACTTGCTTTTCTGCAGGTTGGCGTTCTTCTTAGTCATTCTGTGAAGTCGATTCGATCGCTCATTTCCATCTTATTACGCAAAAGCCAGAGTGCAAAAGGCCAGGACCCGCGGCTTTTTGGACCGCTTTGCAAGCCGCCTAGAATTCGCGCGGGAGAGCCTGTAAAACCTGAATCATGCGTTTCATGTCCGTAGCGAGAGGAACATCGCCTGCTGTTGTGATGAGGGAGGGGCGGGATTTGGAGATCACATCGCGAAGGGCGCTGCGAAAAGCTTCGTCGCCCGTTGAGTCCGCCTGGAAAATTTCGAGCGGTACAGCGATTCCAAGAGTTTCAGGTCTCAGCGCGAGACTGTTTTCGGATTGAGCAGACTGAACCCCCTCAAGCGTTGGGCAAACGATGCAATCCCAAAACTGCCGGGAAATCACTTCGGCGTTTTCGGTGAAGCTACGGCAACTCATGATTTGAAGAATGGGAAGCGCGCCATAGAACCGGATGACGTTGATGGCGGGAGCGAGAAGTGATGCCCAAACGGAGCAGCTTTCTGCCGAGAGCGACGGCAGACAATCCTCGCGAATGAAAATCACGTTGGCGCCTGCCTCGCCGAGGGCGCTTGAGACCGCAGTGATTGTCGAAGCGGCCAGCTCCAATGCATTTTCTGAAAAATCTTCGCGTCGTAATGTGCTGCCGAGTGAAAGTTGCGCGAGGCGCGCAGCGAGCGTGAATGGCCCTGTGACTCCAGCCATGAGAATAAATTCATCACGCAAGAGCGAATTGAGCCGGCGAATTACTTCGAGGGCGATCGGGACACGACCGCACTTCACTGCTTCCTCGGGCGAGCGGGGTCCGGCCGGGATTTCGCCTTTCGGCGAACTCTGCGGCCAGTGGACGGATGGCGGCTTTACATCCGATTCCAAGCGCAGCTCCGCGCCGAGGGCTTCCACTTCGAGGAATGGATCGAAGTAACACGCGAGACCATCGGAGCGC
>JBAWGF010000263.1:0-9086 GCA_049592615.1 Candidatus Acidiferrales bacterium | reverse complement strand
GCGTTACACGAGCTTCTTGAAAATTCCGTAGAACGTGATTGCGTCGGCAGAGATCGCGGACGGATACGCGCCCGCGGCGAGTTCCGCGAAAGCGCCCGCGCTATCGCCCTGTTGAAAGATTTTCACTTTGTTCGAATGGATGCCGCCATCCGCAGCGAAGATGTAGCTGTACCCGGCGAGGCCGTCCATCCACGGCGTGCCTTGCACGGGCGGCTGCGAAGCGGCCAGGATCGGATACTGCGAGAGGTCGAGCGCGTCACCGCCCTCGGTGTAACTTCCCGACGCGGCGACCGTCCCGCTGACGTGGATGCGCTGGCCGTCGTCCCACGTGTCAACAAGCGTGAATGTGAGTGCCATGATTCCTCCGTGAGGCAGAGATGAAATTTGTGATGAGTTGGGCCGCCCACACCAGCGTCGTCATCCTGAGTCCGCCGCGGAAGGCGAAGAGAGATTCTTCGCTTCGCTCAGAATGACGATGTGTGGAGTGTTGGCTGAAGCGAACGCGGCGTCGTGCTATGATTGCGGGTTTGCGACGCAACCCAAATCACCGCAGGCGAATCCAAAGCCTCGAATAAGGAGCGATGAGTGCGGCGACTGGTAATCGTTTGTGCGGTGACGGCTTTGGTAATTGCTGCGTTTTTGCTCGAGCGGACAATTTCGCCGCGCGCGCTCGCGCAGACGATGTATGCGCCCAGCGCTTCTCCCGCTAGCGGCGCGACGAATGGCGATCCCGTGCCCGTGGCGGTCGCAAGCAACGTCGCAGCGCGCTCTCTCTCGCTCGACGCGACATCGAAGAGCGGCCCGATTTTCCTCACGACTGCCATCGAACCAAATCGAATTTTTACTATCGCAAAGGGCACGATCGCAAATGGCGCGACGCTCGCTCCCATCGCCGGCAAAGGCGACGCGGGATTTCTCGGCGACGGCGGCGCGGCTGCGGCAGCACAGTTCAATCTAAATTCCGATTCGCTCGTCTCGCGCAGCGGCATCGCCGTTGCAGCGGACGGCACAATTTTCATTGCGGATTCGCGCAACGCGACGATTCGCCGCATCGCGGGGCCTGACAGCTCCGAGCCGCGAATTATTCGCAGCGTCGCGGGACACTGGGCGCCGCCGCAGAATATCGAGCTCATCGAACCGATGGGGCTTGGGATTGATCGCGCGGGAAATCTTTACATTGCGGACCGCGGCGCGAATTCCGTTTTGATTTTGCGCGCGGCGACGGGCCAGCTCGAAACTCTCGCGCACGTGATTAAGCCCGCGAGCATCGCCGTAACGCTCGACGGCAGCAAAGTGTTCACGTCTTCGGCGGACACGGGCGCCGTGATTTCGATCGACACGCGTACGCGCGCGCTTCAGACCGTCGTGAAACAATTCACGCATGACAGCGTCACGGGCGCGATTCACACGTCGGCGGCATGGGACGGCAAAGGCACCGCAGCGGGAATTCCTTCGGGTATCGCGCTAGACGGCGCCGGAAATTTATTTATCGCGGCGGAGAATTGGAATCTGATTTTTCGCTTGGACGCGAAGACAGGCGAACTAACTTTCGCGTCGGCCAACCGCTTGCAATACCCGGGCGAGATGGCGTTCAACGCGAATGGAGATCTCTTCGTCGCCGATCAGGGACGCAACCAGATCGTGAAATTTCAGAAGCTGGGAGTGGCTGCGAGCAACGTGACGCTCGCGCCCGCGGCATTCGACTTTGGCGACGAGCCGCAGGGCGGCACGACGCCGGCGCAGGCATTCACGCTGATGAATAATCTCAGCACGGCGATTACCGGAATCAGCATCAGCTTTCAGGGCGGCAACACGGCGGATTTCACGGTGGCGAACTCGTCGTGCGCGACGACGCTCGCGGCGAATTCGTCCTGCGCGATCAACGTCGCCTTCGCGCCGAAGTCAACCGGCGCGCGCGCTTCGACGCTGAGCGTCGCGAATTCCGATTCGACCGAAACAGCGAACGTCAGCGGCACGGGCGATGACTATTCGCTCGCGCTTGCGACCGGGCAGGCCGTTTCGGTTACCGTGATGAACGGCTCGAGCGCCACGTACATGCTGCAAGCGACGAATGATGCGACGTTCACCGGCGTGGTGACGTTCGTTTGCCCCGGCAATCTTCCGCGCGAAACTTCCTGCACGTTCACTCCGCCCACTGTGAATTTCACAGCGCCGAATCAGACGATTCCATTCTCCGCCGTGTTTCAGACTACTTCGCGAACGCCGCCGAAAAATGGAATCGCGATCCCGGGCGCGATCAATTCGCCGCTGCCACCCGCACGCGCAACGCTCTTCCCTGCCCTGGCGATCGCACTCGCGATGGTGATTGCCGCGATTGCGATTATTGGCGCGACTTGGCGCGGTTTCCGCAGCTTAGGAATTTCGCGCGCCAGGATTCCTGCGCTCCTGCTCGTGATGTTCGCGATCGCCGCGGCTACCCTCGGAGGCTGCCACCACCCCGCGAGCACGTCGGCAAACGGCACGCCTGCCGGTACGACCAACCTCACCATTCAGGCCACCGCGCAGAACGCGAGCCGGCCCATTGTTGTGACGCTCGTCGTGCAGTGACGCGCTGCGGCCGCACTCCAAAAATACTGCCGCGCTAAAGCGCGGCGCTACAAAGGCCGCCGATTTGTGACTGCGACCGTGGGTGACGCGTTGCCAAGGTCATTTGCCGGGCGCAGCATGCTGCGCCCCTACGAATGCGCCGATGTCGCGGATTTTGTTTCGTAGCGGCGCCTTTTAAGCCGCCAGCCTTTCTCGATCAACTGAGAAAACCACACCTAGCGGTCTAAAGCGCGCGGCGCGATTACAAATAAATCACGCGGCGGCGATAGCCGTAGGGTTTCCGGCGGCGCGCCTTGATTTGCTCGGGGCGAACGTAGCGCTCGATCAACTTTTCTGTGGCCATCTGCGCCGCGCCCAGAAGATCGGCCGCAAGCGCGCGCGCGCCGCGCGAACGCGCCGCGAGAGCCGCGGTGGCAAATCCGAGCGCGTCCGTCGCGGAGCGAATCTGCACGGGATCGGTGCCGAGCGTCAGCACGGGCAAAACTTTTTCGTAGCGAATGCGCACCGTGATGGATTGCGTCGCGCCGATGAGATTGATTTTGTCCTCGCGCCATTCCCACAGCCGCAGGTACGTGCTCGGCTGCAAATTCAGCATTCCGCCGCCGCTCATGAATTTTTCCATGGGCACGAAAACGTCCGTCGTCGCGGCAGCGGCGCGCTCCCAGAGCATGTGCGGCATCAGGCAGTCGGTGGGAAGCTGCGGGCTCGAGACGTCGCTGATTTCTGTCGCGGTGACGCCGGACGTCGGATCCGTGTCGAGCTCGAGGTCCTGCTGCTCGGCGAGAACGCTGACGCCGTTTTCCGCAAGCTCGCGCTGCAAGCCGCGGTACGCCGAGTTCAGGAACGGCATCAGCAGCGTGTCCGAAAAAACCGCGGCGGCCGAATCGTTCACCAGCGCGCGCGCCAGATTGAGCGCGTCTTCCGCCTGCGAATACGCTGTGGTCGGAACGACTGGCATGTGACCCTCCGGTGCGATGAATGAATTGCGGCGAGCGAAATGCGATGCGTGCTGCGGTGAGTGCGTGAGTTCGCGCGATTGCTGAACTACGATTCGCCGTTGATGGCGGGAATTTCTTTTTGCAGGAATGGAACTTTCGCGGCGGCCCAGTCCACCATGCTGTCGCCGGAGAGGCCGAACATCGCGGCGGTCGCATGGCCCGGCTCGAACGTGAGGTTCATCGGGACGCCGAGCGACGAGACGATGTGCGTGCCCGCGTCGGGATGCGCAATCCAGTAGGAAAACGCCACCGCGTTGACGAAGAAGCGGATCGTGAGATTCAGCGCGTTCGTGCGCAGCCACTCGACGCAACTCTTCGTGCCCGATAGCCGCGACTTCGCCGAGAGATTTGCGCGCTTCACGACGTGCAGCCCGTGGCCAGCGACGAACAGCGCCCAAAGATGCGCGCTTTCAGGGATGTGCATCGAGTGGTCTCCACGACCTCTAGATATATCGAGATTGTTCTAGATATTTGTTGACTGCCTCAGGTACGATGACACGTTGCGGCTTACAGGGAGAATTGCGGGATGCGAAAAAGACAGAAACAAAAAGTCTGCCTTGAGATTAGTGCGGACCTCTATTCTGCCATTTCCAGACTTGCCGTAGAAAATGGGCAGTCGCGGCGATTCCTGTTTGAGTCAGCATTGAAGCATTACCTCGAATTAGTGGTTCCCTCGCAAGGCACTGTGCGCCCTGAAGTGATGGCGCACTTTCGCCGCTCGATTAAGAAGAACAAGAAGCTATATCGGCTCCTGAGCTGATCCGTGCAAGAGAGATCCCTCGTCGGCCGGAAAGCGGCCTCGCTCGGGATGACGATCCTTATCGGATCGTCACTCCAAGCCGATGCTGACGACGGCCTGGCCGGTCCACTGCGGCGCGGAGCAATTCGGCGTCGCGATCGTCGAGGGCAGCGCGCCGCCGCTCGAAGCGGTGCTCGAATTCGACGACGGGCACGCGGTCCACTCGCTCACAGATGTCGTCGCGACCTGCGCCGTGGTCGCGTTGCCGGTGATGGCGATCCAATACGTTCCCGCTTGAATCGTACCGCTCGTGACGCTGGCCTGCTTGTATCCGGTGGAAGTTAAATTCTGCGCGCCGATGTGCGTGACGAGCGGGCAGCTCGACGTGTTCGCCGGGCACGGGCCGTAAAGTCCGACGTCGTAATTATCGGACCCGTTCGAATCAAGCGTGGCGACGTCGTAATCAATGTGGCTGAAGCTCACGCCGTACGGAATCACGATGCCCCACACTTTTACCGTGTTCGAAGTGAACGATTGCGCCGAGCCCGCGTGCTGCAACCCCCACGGGCCCGCGGAGGTCTGCACGACGAGCGTGCCGGAAGCGTCCGGAAGCGTGTAGGTGCGATTCGCGGTGTTGCTGTGCGAAAAAGTTCCGGTGAACGCCGTATTCGATTGCAGCGCGATGGTTCCGGCGAAATTGTAATTCGAGTACGCGTTTACAGTGCCGCCGTTGCCGCTGTCCGAAAGCGCGGCGGGACGAATGTCCTGGCTCGCGGAACCCTGCGACAGGATGATGTCGTCGAAATAAAGTTGATTGGGATTCGCGGCGGTGTTTTCAAGCAGGAAAACGCGCATCGAGTGCGCCACCTGCGTTTCGTTGATCGTGTAGCCGGCGTTCGGCACGCGGAACGTGATCGCAAAATTGCGCGTCGGCGTCCACGCGTTCGCGGCGCTGACGTTCCAATCGGCGCCCGTCACGTTGCAATTGCACGTGATGCCGTTGTTGTACGTGAGCGACGCGTTCGTGCTCTGCCAGTTCGCGTTGGCGACGCTCACGAGCGCGGAGCGGCCCGCGTAATTCACGGGCTGAAGCACGCGCGCGTTCGATGAAACGCTGGTGATGCGATTCCCTTCCGTGCAATTCGGATCGGAGTAAAAGCGGAAGCCGGGCCGGAAATTCACGCTCGTTGAAGTGGAGGCCACGCGAAACGCGAGCGTGTAATTCATGGTGGCATCCACCTGGATGCAGCCGGAATTGACGCCGAGACCCGCGGTTGCGTTGTCGCCGATGACCACGCTCGAGCTGCCCTGCGTGTAGCCGTCCACAGGCGCGCTCGCGCTCGATTGCTGCGCGTAAATTCCGCTGCCCGCCAGATTGACCGAAGTTCCGCTCACGCCGCCCCAGTAGAAAAGCGTCGTCGAATTCTGCCAGCCCTCGAATCCGGCGTTCGCGAGCAGGTTCGGTCCGCTCTCGTCGCTGAGTCCGTAGTGCATCGAAGGCAGCCAGTTCTCGCTCGTGTTGTCGACGGCGACCTGCGAAGCGCTGGGCTCGTTCGGATAGAGCTGGTTCGTGTTGCTGAGCGAAAGATACGTGTCCACGAAGTGAACGCCGGTGGCGCTGCCGTCCACGGGAAATTGAAAGCAGGCGTAAACTTTTTCGCAGCGGTTGTTCGGACCCCACGTCACGCTCTTCGCGTTGATCACGTTGAAGCAGAGCTGACCAGAGAGCGGTCCGGACGATTCGCAATCGTTGCCGTACACTTCGTCGTTGTTCGGATAATTCGAGTGCGAATCTTTTTTGAACTGGAAGCCGATCACGCTGCCGCCCGTGTGCGGAAGGATGCAGGTGTTCTGCTCGATGACGACGGCGTTGAACACGCCCGCGAGACTCATGCAGATGTCGCCCGCGTTCTGCGGCTGAAAATTGTTGTGATAGAACTTCGTGTTCGTCGAATCGAAATTGCCCGTCGAAGTGTCGCCGAAGATTCCGTAGCCGTTGCCGCCCGAGCCGAGCACCAGATTATTATTTTCGATCGTCGAGTGGCCGATCGAGGTCATGTCGATCACTTTCCCCGCGGTGCCGTTCGAGATCAGATACATGCCGTCGATGTGAACGTAATTGATTTTTGCCGTCGCCTGATTCGGATTTTTTACCGCGGTGCAGCCGGAGACGCCGCACGCGATGTATCCGGAGTTAGTGACGGCGCCGCTCGTTCCGATGCCGCTTTCCTGATAGCCGTGAAGCAAAGCGCCGTCGCCGATGAGCTCGACTGCATCGTTCGTGGTCGTGTCCGAAATTGTGAGCTGCGCCTGGCCCCAGAGCAGCACGGTTCCCGCGGGAATCGTGATGTGATGCGTCGCGGTGAGCGTCCCGGTGAGCCCGCGCGCGTCGCACACGGATGACGAAGTGGATGCGGCCGTGAGGCACGCGTTGATTTTTTGCGCGGCGTCCGCGCCGGAGAATCGCTCGGCCATTTGCACGCTGTTGAGCGAATTCACCTCCGCCGATCCGTTCACGTCGAGATTAAATTGCGGGCTCGTCGTGTTGATGCCGAGCGAAGTCGGCGTGAAGCGGTGCGTGGATTGCAGCGTGTTCACCGGATTCATGTTTCCGCCGACCATCGATGTGCCCGTGTCGGTGTAGCTCGCGGTCGAACCTCCGGTGGCGAGAATGTATCCGGCCTGCTGCGCGACGGCGGGCGAAGCCGCGCCGCGCGTGATGCAATACCCTGCGACGGTTCCGGCGCCGGCCATCGGCAACGTCCACGTGAGATTGATCGTTCCGTTCGATCCGGTGAGCGCAACGCCCGCGCTCGGGAGCGACGGCGCGGAAACGTGCGTGCAATTGTCCGGCGTCGCGCGCACCACGTAGTAATACGTTCCGTTCGCGAGCGAACCGCCGGACGCGGCCGCGCCGGCGACGCTCGTCGGCGGAAGCGTTTGCGCGAAAGCGAGATCAACGGTTTCGAGCGAATTTTGTTGCAGCGCGGCGTTGAAGCCGTAGCCGAGGCCGTTGTTGAAGAGAAAGCCCGCGACGGGATCGATCGCGAGATTCGCGAACGCGCTGCCCGATTGCACGAATCGCGCCTGCGGAGAGTTGATGCCCGAAAGACCGTTGGCGAGCGGATTGAGATCGCTGCGCAGGCGGTCCGCCGCCGCCATGTCGGAAACGTAATCGAATCCCGCGCCCGACTGCACCACGCCGCCGCCGACGGGCTTGTTGTTCGCGTCCACGACCGCGTTCTGGCAGACAACCTGGCAATTCGTGACGAAGAAATCGTTGAGCGTGCCTGCCGTGACGCGAATCGCAACGCCCGTTCCCGTTCCCGCGTACGACTGGAAAATGTTGACGCCGGAAACCGTGGTGCCAGAAGAATTCAGATTCAGAACGGCGGCCGCTGGCAGAGTGCTGTCGGACTGGCTCGCGTGATCGAACGTGATGGCCGTGAGGAACGGCAGCGCGGCCGAGCCGGGATTTCCCGACGCATTCGTGATCGTCAGAAAATCGGTTCCGGACGATTCGACGGTCATGTTGCGAAACACCCAGTTGCCCGGGCCCGACCCGAAGGAGTTGACGCGCTGAACGTACTGAATTCCGCCGCCCGCCCCGAGCACGCCGTCGAAGAAAAGCAAACCGACGAGCGGCGCTTCGCTGTTGATCGAAGCCTCGCCCGTCATCTTCACGATCGGGACCGTGCCGCTGCCGTTCGTTTGCAGGCAGCCGCCCTTCATCCAGATCCAAAAGCTGTTCGTGATTTTCAGCGGCGTGTTGTCCGCCATCCCGGTGTTTTGCGCGATGAGGCAGGTGTTGCGAAATTCCACCTGCACGCTGTCGTACAGGCTGACCGCTTCGTTGTAACCGGTGATCGAAATATTGTCGAACGAAGCGTTGCCGCGCCCGAAGCCGAGGCCGAAGACCGGCGCGGCGTTCGGATTCGCACCCGCCACGACGATGATCGCGGTTTGCGGCGCGCGCCCGAATTGGCCGCTGGGATTGTTGTACGTTGCGTCGCCTTCGATGTGGATGTTGCAACCGACGCTAAAAACGCTCGCGGTGGAAGGAGTTTGCGGCTGGCTCACTTTGTAGGAGAAGCCGACGCCGCTCGTGCCCGTGGCCGGCGGAAAATAAATCGTTCCGCCGCCGCTCGTGCTGTTGCACACCGCATTGATGGCCGCCTGAATCGCGGCGGTGTCGTCGGTCGAGCCGTCGCCTTTCGCGCCGTACGCCGTCACGTCCACGCGCGGCCGCGGCCCGATGACGCTTTCATTTCCGCCGACGGCGAGCGAAGTGGGCGAGAACGTGCCGGGATTGAAATTCGAAGTCGTGAGCGTGCCGGAAATGTTGGCGTTGCCCGCGACGTTCAGATTTCCGCCGAGCGTGAGTCCGAACGCGGAAATGTTATTGCCGCTGCCGGTGGAAGAAGTGTCAGGCGGAAGAATCACGTCGGGATACGTTTTCGTGCCGGTGATTCCGCCGCCGGAAATTTGGACCATGTAGCGCCCGGCGGGCGCGTAGAAATGATAGTTGCCGATGCCGTCGGTCTGGAACGGATTCGCGGCGGGGACGGAAAGCGTCGCGTCGGTGTAAATCACCGCATGAGGAGAACATGGCGTTCCCGTCGCGGTCGCCTGGCACACGGTCACCGTCGCGCCCGCCACGGGATGACCCGCCGGGCCAAAGACGATGTCGTCCTTGCGCGAGCCCTGCGCGTGCGCCGGCGATGCGAAAACGCCAAGCGCCACGATGGCGAGCGCCGCTGCGATCAGCGAGGAGGCACGCC
>JBAWGF010000262.1:0-6128 GCA_049592615.1 Candidatus Acidiferrales bacterium | reverse complement strand
CGTGTAGCGCGTCGTCGTGATGCGTTGCCAGATTTCGCGGAGTGTCACGAAAGCCTCACAAGAGCGGTCATGATTTACGGTGATGGAATCAAAAAATAATCGCTTGGGTACACGATGTAGTATCTTGCAAATTGATGGAACGTTACTCGGCTCACTCGGAACCAGGAAAGCTCCTGTTTCGCTCTCCGCGCGTGTTTAACATCGCTCTCTTCTTGCTCATTCCGTTGATCGCGGCTCTCATTATTTATTCGCTCATCTTTCCCTCACATCCGATCCTTCTCGCTATGAAGGTATGGGATTGGATTTTCCTTACCGTGCTGGCCATCGCTTGGTTGCGGAATTGGAAAGGCAAATCGGAGTTGCAGTTTACGCCGACCGAATTGATTCATCGAGACTTGCTGTTCGGACTTTCTCGGACAAAAAGATACAAGATGAGCGACATCCGCGATCCGCGATTTGTAATTTCTACGGAAGGTCGACACGGAAAGCGAAGCGGAATTGGCTTCGACTACCACGGAAGGGAGATCAGGGTGTGCCCTGATATAGCCCAACCCGAAGCGAAGGAAATCGTCGCTGCCGTTCTACAGCAGTTCCCTGAACTCGCGCCTGTGTGGGGACGATACGTGGAAGGCGTCCCTGAAGGAACTGATTACGTCCACCTGATTCTTCGATGAATGTGGTTTTGCAACATAAAGCCAATTCTCTCGGTGACTCTGTGACTCTGTGGCCAATTCCTAGCGGTGGCGGTGCAAGAACGAGACGGGGCGGGAGCGGCGCGACTCGTCGAACTGCGCTTTACGCGCCTGGATGGCGCGAATCGTCGGATCGGCGGAGGTGACAAGCGCGGCGAGGCGCTGCTCGAGCGGCGCGTGCGGCGAAGGCGAGCGCGCGCCGTAGCGCGATTTCAAGCCGTAGCGCGCGGCGTCGGCGGGATCGTCGCCGTCCATTTTTTCGATGTCTTCGATGCGCACCGGATCGCGCACCAGATTCGGCAGCGTGCGAATCAGCTCGAAGCAGTTGTCCGTCATCAGCCACTCGCCCGCGTCGAGCATCTGGTACATCAGCATCCATCCGCCGACGCGATCGTTGTCCGCGGGAATGGGGCGAGGAAATCCGGCGGCGGCGAAGACGTCGCCCATTTGCTCGGCGATGGAGGATTCGTCAGTGCGGCGCGCGAAGGCGTCGGGCGAGAGATAGATTGTGTCGATGCGTTCGCGGTCTTTTGCTTCGCGTTTTTGCCGTGCATCGTCATCCTGAGCGCCATCGGGATGGCGCGAAGGATCTCTCCGTGGCGCGCCTCGATTCTCGTAGCGAACATCGAAGAGAGATTCTTCGCTCGGCGAACAATCGCCTCGCTCAGAATGACGGTCGCTCGATTTCGAACGCTTGATGATTTCGCGCGCGAGGTCGCGCGGCGAGGTGTGGCGCGTGACGAATTCGCGGTAGGTGACGACGCGAGGAGCACAGACAGGATTGTCTGTGCCACCAATAACCGCTGGAAGGGCGACGTGCCAGTACACGGCGGCGGGATGCTCGAAGCCCCAGTCAACCGAAATCCAGCGCGGCCACCAGGGCCTCCAGTCGATTTCTTCGGCGCGCGCGACGTGGCGTGCGCTATCGAAGCGATCGAAGTACTGGCCGGCGAAAACGTTCCAATCGCCGTCGAGAAACGCGCGGCGCAGATGCGACGGCAGCGCGCGCAGCGTTTTCAGATAATTTTCATCCGCGGCGTAAATCGGATTGTCGAAGACGCGCGCGGAAATAAAATCGTAGTCGGCGGGATCGTACGATTCCGGGCGCTCCATTCCGGCGGGGGCCTCGCGGTCGATCCACAGCGACTTCACCCACGCGTGACCGATGTTGCCGGGATTCGTCGCGCCTGCCATGCACGGAAAGCTTCCGGGGATGGGGCAGCGATTGCGGCTGGTGAGGAATTGCCACTGGCGCAGAGTGAAGAGCGTCAGCTCGTCGATGCCGATGAAAAGAAATTCCGCGCCCTGGTATTGATAGACGTCGTTCTCGCGCTGGCAATAGCCGAAGCGCGTGGTCGAGCCGTTTTTCCAAGTGACGACGTGCTTCGATTCCTGAAAATCCTTGTACAGCTCGCGCGGAACGTCGCGGCGGAAATAGAGAAGCAGCGATTGCTCGAGTTCGGGAAACGTGCGGCGAAGAAGCAGCGTGTTCGCGCCCGGATGTTCGTGCGCCTGGACGATGGCTTCCATCAGCAGCGCTTTCGATTTTCCCGGGCCCGCCGCGCCGCCGAACAATCGGTATTTCGCGGGCGAGCCGTGAAATTCCTGCTGCTTGGGGAACGGATGGTAATTCAGCTCGAGGCAATTTTCGGGCGAGGAAGTGTCGCGGCGCGATGCCGCGAGCGTGTCGTCCACAAAGCGTTCCGCAGCGGTCGTGATCGTGGTCATGGAGGTCTGAATCGTGGTGGACTAATTATGGATTACGTGGCGGAACTGGTACGGGCCTATTCGACTCTATTTCAGCAGCGGCGGCAAGTTCGGCGGATACGGCTTGCGCGAGCGCCTTTTCCTCTAAAGTTCTGTCCATGCACGGAAGATTTCGAAGAAGCACATGGGTAGGATCAGAAAGATCGAAATGAACTTCAAGACCGCGGTTTAGCCTGTGAATGGCGCCAACTGAAATCCGGATAACACCAAAGTTTTTGTCGAGATGTCTAACGCTGTCGGGGGCCGAGAGTGAGAGCGAAAGCCCATCCTTATGATTCTTCCCGTCTTTTTGAAAGGCGATTTCTTGGACTGCGTCTTTGGTGGGTGTTAGGAAACTTGACCTACTGCACGCCCGATAAACGACCTGATTCTCAGCCACGAGGCCGCCAATGTCATTTGCTTCCTCATCGCACATTCAAGTGTATTACGAACGCAACCAAGTAAGGCGATTTCTCAAATACTCATGACTAGCATTAGGCTCCAGATGATGCTGAATCACACGGCCGCCCTCCAATTGTTCATGATAGATTGAACACGAATCTCTTTCTTGCCCAAACATTGCCTTTACACGCCTGTTTCTCCCAGCCCTCCAAACCAAACTCAATTCCCCAGAGTAGGGTTCAATTTCCACGCGTTCCACGTCTTGAGCCGAAACATGCCTCAGGGCGTTTGCAGCAGCTATAACTGCGAAAGTAGTGGGCCTGGGTTCCTCTACGGACTCATACAAATCCGCTTTGCTAATTGCATCAGCTATTTTGTTCAGCAGGCCGAATCTCAAAGCAAACGAGACCTCCTGCCTGTCCTTAAAGGGCGAAGTGGCAGATGACTTGCAGCTAAAAACTGACGCCAGAGCGCTCACGCTTTCACCTCGCTTTCTCGAACACGAGAATCTGATCGCATCTGTTCCGCAATCTTGATTCTTTCCTGAAGCCAGACCACGAGGGATTGCGCAACCTGTACATCCATTACGACGCCAACCTCTAATTCGCGTAAGATCCCCTCACTGCCTTTTCTCTGTTCAATGATTTCATTCCCCAGCTGTCCGTTGTTTTCCACATTTTGGACAGTTACATCGGGAAGGGGGGCGCGTTCGCTGTAAAGGCTAAAGAAAATCTGGCCGCGCGGAGTAAATCCTCCCATCGCGCCATCCGCGTGAACTACGCGAAAGAAGTTGCTCTTAATATAGTGAAACGTAATGGACGAAGGGATTTGCTCACGGTCACTCATCGGCACTTGTCCCTCCTTAGGTGGAAAACTAATTATAGCGGAGGGCGGGGCCAAAGTCATGGCGAAACAAAATCGAAGCCTTGCGAAAGGTGGACTATCTGTTCGGCCATCAATCACTGGTGCAAACGACAATCCCGACTGGACACGCAACGATTGCAAATAGTCCCATTCCGATTCAGGAGAGAAAGAATAGAGTTTGAACTGCGCAGACCCACAAATTGGATGTATCCGCTTTTGGATTACGCCATCGAGCGGATTTTTTGGCCCACGTAGAACGCGGCGGCGCCGGCGGCGAAGCATCCCGCGATCGCGGCGTGATGGAAGCTGAGGACCGCGCCGACGGCACACGCGGCGATGCCGCCGAGTTGGACCAGGTAGCCGATCGTTTTCTTGCTGGCGGACATGTGTGCTCCTTCATGGAATGGAGTGCGAGATTGTTTCGGTTGAAGAGACGTTGGTTTCGCAGCGGCGCCCTTTAAGGCGCAAAACCCGCGCCCTTTGCAAACGGCGCAAAGAGTGCGGCACCCGGCGATCGTAGGAGGCACGAAGCCAAGGTCATTTGCCGGGCGTCCGCCACGGCGGACTGCGCCTCTACAAAGCCCCAACACTGTCCGGAGCACAGACAGGATTATCTGTGCCACCGGGAATCGTGGCGATTGCGATCATGGTGATGACATGTGTGCAGATGAAGGCGGGCTGGCGGGCAGCTCGTTGCGCGCGGGGCGGTCGAGGTAGTGGATCAACTGGACGGTGACGGGCGCGTCGGCAGCGGAGCGGTCGCCCGGGCGAGGCGGCTCGATGAGCTTCGAACATTTGTCGAGCACATCGACGAGAAGTTTCTCGACGCCCGACGTGTCGCTGTCGGTCAGTTTGTCGAGCGCGGCCGCGTATCCGCCCGCGACTCTGTGCTCATCCACTCCCGCGTGGCGCATCGCATCGGCCAATTTCATCCGCGGGAGCGGCAACGATGGGCGCGGCGCTTTTTTCTTCTTCGACCGTGGCGGCTTCGAAGGGCGCGGCGACGTCTTGCGTGAGGTCGGGTTCCGTCGCGGCGAGGAGGCCTTCCGCGAAAGCGATGAGGGCTTCTTCAATTGTCGGGTTTTCGCCATATCGGGGTGAGTCCACTTCTCCTGCTTGAGCGAGTCCGTAAATCACGCCGTCGAGCGCGTCGCGATGCGTGCGGCAAAGGCGGCCGCCGAGGACCACGCGGCGCGTGCAGGGAGTCCAAAGCTCGTTGTGGCGCGGCGAGTGATCGAAGGCGACGCAACGATTCGTTCGGCGCGCAGGGCGAGCAGCGAATTCCGGCGCGGCGAACTGCGCGGCGCCGTCGCTCATGGCAATGTGCCGGAGCGGGGCGCGGCGTAGAGCGTCAGCGTGAAGCTGCCGGCGGCGAACACGGTAGTTTGCGACGGCGTGTTTTTCAGGAGCGAAATTCCGAGCGTGTTGTCGCCGGGATAAAAATCAATGCACGCCTGCGTGGGCTGCGTTTGCGGCGGATTCGAATTCACGGAGGGCGAAGTACCGGCCGCGTTTCCGCAGACGCGCCAGCCGGTGGTGCAATTCGAAATCGGATTGCCGGAGGAGTCGAGGCATCCGGGAAACGCGAGCAGGCTCGTGAGATTTACCGCGGTCGAGAGGCCGGAGACGATTCCGAGCGTCATTTGCGGCGAGGAGAGCACCGCGTCGAGCGTGATGTAGGACTCGTAGGCGCATGCGCCGGGCTGCGCGGCGGGAAAGCTCGAAGGCCACGCGCCGAATGTGGACGCGGCCGAGCGGCTCGCGGTGTTCGTCGAGCAGAGCGCGCCGGTGGAGCCTTCGCCGAGCTGCACGCCCGCGGAGTCCGAGTTGAACTCGATCCAGTAGAGCGTGCGTGGAAAGAGCGTGCCGCAGCCGGTGAGCGCGATCGTGTTGAGCGCGTTGGGCGTGATGGTTTGCGGCGCGCTCGAACAAACGAGCTGGCCCGGCGCGCCGTTGACGTCCGAATAAATCGCGCAGGCGATGTTGCCGCTGCCCGCTGCGATCCACACGGAACAACTTTCAACCGTGTAGCCCATTCCCGCCGGGCCCGTGACGCAGCCGCTGCCCGACATCGCGTTCGTCGCGACGCCGGCGGAATGATTGTGAGCGATGGCGTTTGCGCCGCAGAGAATTGGCTGCGGCGGCGGCACGACTGCTGTGACGGCGCTTGCGCTGTGCGCGACCGGAGCGGCGAACAGCGCGAGGAGCAGGATGGCGATTGCGAATGCGATGCAGATGACGCGTTGGCGCATGTGCATGGAGTGAAATTCCCTTTGCGAAGCGAAGGCAGCGACGAAGGCCGGATTTGTATGGAGTGCGGGAGCTTGCTCCCGCTTTCGCCCGGCGAAGCTAGCTTCGCCGGTGTTACCGCATCGAGTGAATCATATGTGTCGGAAAGCGGCGGCAAGCCGCCGCACTCCAAAT
>JBAWGF010000261.1:0-1529 GCA_049592615.1 Candidatus Acidiferrales bacterium | reverse complement strand
CAGGACCTCGCCGAAGTCGCGCGCTTCATGGAAAAACATCCGAAGTAGCCGAAGCGAGGAAGCCGTGGCCCGAGCGGCCGGGCCCGAAGGATGACCCATGTACGAAGTCAGTGTGGACGAGACATTCTCCGCCGGGCACGCTCTGCGTGCCTACAAGGGAAAATGCGAAAATATGCACGGGCACAATTACAAGGTGCGCGTGACGCTCGCAGGAAAGGAACTCGATTCGGTGGGGCTTCTTTACGATTTTGTGCACTTGAAGCAGGTGATTCAGGGCGTGATCCGTTCGCTCGATCACAAGTATTTGAATGAAACGCCGCCGTTCGATGTTGTGAACCCGTCGGCGGAAAACATCGCGCGGCATATTTACGACACGACCGTAAAGCAGCTCCAGCAGTCTCCCAACGGCGCGGGAATCGCGAGCATCACCGTATGGGAGACGGACGTGACCGCGGCGACATACCGGCCCTGACAAAACGTGCGCCCAGGTTCGATGACACGATGAACCGAGCCTTCCTCATTATCGGGATTCCCGCCTTCATCGTCTCGTTCTGCTGGCTCGCGTTTGGCTGGGGATGGCGAGTGGCAGCGATTGTTAGCGGAGTTGAACTCGCCGTTGCCGTTGGCGCGGTGGTTTATTTGATTCGCCGGGAGAACGCCCGCCCGAGCGGACCGGAATCGAGCGGATGATTTGCCCCTATCGCCTGGGAGCAGGAGTTGCGCCATAATAGGCGGCCGCATTTCACCGCCGGAGGAGAAGCCGACATGAAACGACTGATTGCTGCCTGGGGAGCAATTGCCATCGCTCTCGTGTTCGCCACGATCGCCGCCGCACAAGCGACCGGAAGACTCAACGGCGAAATTCTGGATAAGGAAGGCAAGCCCTTCGCGGACCTCGTAATCGAAATCAAGAATCCGGATACGGGACAGACCTTCTCGCTCAAGACCGACAAGAGTGGAAAGTTCGTGCAACTCGGATTGAGAAGCGGGGTTTACTCCATCACGATCATCAGCGTGAAGGACAACCTGAATTACCCGGTGAAATTTCAAGTCAACGACGGGCAGGAAAATGAATTCAAGCTCAGCTTTAAGCAGCTCATGGAGGAGACGAATGCCTCTCATCCCGAAGAGGTAAAAAAGAAAGAGGAGGAGGCAAGCAAATTCAAGAATATGAAATTGCACTTCGATAACGGCGTGGCCGCGATGACGAATGCAGACAATCTGGCCAAGCAAATAAAGACGGCGCCCGCCGATCAGAAAAGCGCGCTTCAGCAGTCGAAAGTTTCGGAATGCATGACGGCCATCACCGAATTCACAGAAGCGGAACAAGGAGTTGGACCTAAAGAGATCAACAACCACGCGACGGTATGGGCCAACCTGGGCGCGGCTTACGATTGTGCGAGCAAGTACGACGAGTCGATCGCAGCATACCAAAAAGCAGTGGAACTCAAGCCGCAGGCGAATTACTACACGGGCCTGAGCACGAGTCTTGCAAAGGCTGCGACCGCGCAGAAAGATCCGAAAGTAGC
>JBAWGF010000260.1:0-39786 GCA_049592615.1 Candidatus Acidiferrales bacterium | reverse complement strand
CCGGGCGCATCGTCGTGCGCTACTCAGGGACCGAGCCCGTCGTGCGCGTGATGGTCGAAGCCGAGCGCGATGAAGATGTGCGCCACTGGGCCGAGTCGCTCGCCATTGCTTTCCGCTCCGAGATTGGCGCGTAGGCCGCGTCGAATCCCTTGCAAGCGCTCCTTTCGGCGCCCGCCTTTCATTACCATTGCTGAGACGTTAGATATTGTGTATTTTCTCGTTTTGTTCCCCGCGCAACATTTGGAATCCGAGGCCCGAGCATGACTATCGCCCGAATGGCGTTTTTTGGACTGATGTGGGCCTTCATGTCATTCCTTCACTGCGCCCTATCAAGTAACGTGCAAGCTCAGGAACCAAATCAGACGTTGCCCGCGACGCCCCCGGTTGCTGCTGCCACTAGGCCAAGCATACCTTCGTATCCGGATTCGACTGGGGGACTCGAGAAGCTGATGAAAGAAATGATGAAGCTCGAGAGCGCTGGCGACGAACAGGCTCTCGCTCCGTACTTGAAATCACTCATCCTTCCAAGCGCGGACAACTGGTTCAAATCGGTTTTCGGAGATGCACTTGGAGTGGAGTTCGCGGGAGTAACCCTGCGTGCGCGAAACGAAATTGAGCGCAACTTGCCGGCAATGTTTGCGGCACTGCGAAATCAGAAATTAACGGAGATTGAGGCTGTGCGCTTTGATGAATCCTGCAACCCTCTCGCGACGCCCACCGAATATCCCTTATTACTTCTACGGGAGCATCCCGAGCCACTCTACGACGTTCGCTTTACCCACGACGCTAGTAAGACTTCCATCATGTCGTATTTTGCGTACGTCGGTGGTGGTTTCCGCTACATCGGCAGCTTCAAGAAAGGTCGTTCAGCGACGCCTTCGAACCCGCAGCCAAGGTCTTCGCAGCAATCTGCGGATTCCTCGGTAGACGACAATTCCAAGAGAATTGTCGTCGATCAAAAAGTGCAAAATGCTCAGTTAGTGCGTCAAGAAATACCCGTGTATCCGCCTGAAGCGAAGAGGAGACACTTGCAAGGCAGTGTAACAATCCACGCAACGATAACGAAAGATGGTGCGGTTACTGATTTGGACTTGATCGAGGGCCATTGCTGGCTTGCCCAGTCTGCGATGAAGGCCGTGAAGAGCTGGCACTACCGGCCCACCTTGCTCCAAGGGCAACCCGTGGAAGTGGATACGATGGTCACAGTAACTTTTGCGCTTCACTAGGCAGAGGTCAATCAGGATTTCCAAATAACATAGAAAGCTACTTCGCACCTTCTCAGAAAATGGATATCCGCGTGGCTGTGGCACCGCTGGACAGGATCAGCCAATAACTAAGTCTCACACCCACAAGAAGCTGGGGACCCTGTTGAAAACTGTAGGCGCTGGCAAGGCGCGTGCAGTTAGGAGATTCGGCTGTCTCTTCATCCCGGGGTGGGCCGGTTTCGCCGCGCCGAAACCGGAATCTTGGGGGATAGAGCAAAAAGGGGGCCCGATTGGGCCCCCTCTTTTTTTGCTCGAAGACTGTGGTCGGCCTGTGCGTCAGGCGTCTGCCGACCAGTGCGGTGCGCCGCATTCGTCGCAAGCGATTTCAATCCGGTCGAGCCAACCGAGAATCTCCGCGGCACCGGGAAGATCGTGCCCGCGGAAAATCCACTGCACAAACAGCTCGCCGTAACGGTCCGTGACGAAGATGCCGCGCTGTTCGAGGCCGCGGGAAGAAAGCACATCGGGGCCGAGGAACGCGAGTGCCGCGCGTCCAGACACATCCGAGCCGACGATCAAATCGGTGGGAAGCGAATCCGTGAGGAAGGCAGAAGGCGTCTCGAGGAGGATGACAAGAGCCGCAGCTTCCCGCTCGCGCAGGCCGGGCGCGTGATTCGCGAGGCGCCGTATGAAATCTTCGCATTGCAGGCATTGCGCATCGAGAAAAGCGACGAGAAGGTTTTTCTTCTGCTTGAAATCGGAGGCGCGAACCGTGCGGCCGTCGGGCGTGTGCACGGTAAGAGGCGGAATCAATTGGCGCGTGCGCAGCATGAGCCTCGCAGAGGACTTCGCGTCGGCACATGATAGCACCGCGCGTTTGACAAATCGGAGGTCGTGCCTAAATAAAATGGGCGCCCCATGCGGAGCGCCCATTTTATTTTTCGCTTTGTGTTGAAGGCTCTTGTTGAAGGCTCTAGCTGCAGCCGGAAGTGGAGCCGCAATTCGAGCACTTGTAGCAACTGCCGTTGGGCGTCATCAACATGCCGCATTCAGAGCAGGATGGCGCGTCGTCAATCGCGGCGCGCGGGCGAGTGGACGGCTCTGGGTCCATCGCCTTCGCTGCCATGGGAGATGCCACTATCACAACCGCCGGCGCGGGGTTGATTTCTTCTTCGACCGCTGCGGCGTCGCCATCGAGATAATCGGGTGAGATGAATTTCGAGCCGAGCCAGCGCCCGATGTAATCCACGATGGATTTTGCGTAGCGGATTTCGGGATTGCCGGTGTAGCCCGAAGGCTCGAAGCGCGAATTCACAAATTTGTCCACGAGGGCGCGGAGCGGAACTCCGTATTGAAGCGCGATCGAGACGGAAAGTGCGAAGGCGTCCATGATTCCGGAAAGCGTCGAGCCTTCCTTCGCCATCTTGATGAAAATTTCGCCCGCCGAGCCGTCTTCGTACTTCCCGACGGTGAGATAGCCTTCGTGGCCGCCGATTGAGAATTTGTGCGTGATCGAGTTGCGCTCGCTCGGCAGCTTGCGTCGCCGGGCGCGCGCAAAAAGTTCCTGCTGCTCGGGTGTGGGAGGCTCGACTTTCACAGGAGCCGCCTCGGCCGCAACTTTCTCCTCGCCTTTGTCTTTCTTGCCGGCAGCGGAAAGCGGCTGCGAACGCTTGGAATTGTCGCGATAGATGGCCACGGCCTTGATCCCCAGTTTCCAGGATTCAGAATAGGCTTCCATGATGTCTTCGACCGTGGATTCCTCCGGCATGTTAATCGTCTTGCTGATCGCGCCCGAGAGAAACGGCTGCGCCGCGGCCATCATGTGCAGGTGTCCGCGCCAGGAAATCGAGCGGCCGCCGCCTGCCGGAGTCAGCGAGCAATCGAACACGGCCAGGTGATCGGGGTTGAGTCCCGGTGCGCCTTCGATCGTGCCGTTCGCGTCGATGTAGTCCACGATCTGCGCCACTTGTTCCGGCGGGTATCCCAAATGCATGAGCGCCTGCGGCACCGTGTTGTTCACGATCTTGATGACGCCGCCGCCGACGAGGCGTTTCTGTTTTACAAGCGCGAGATCCGGCTCGATTCCGGTGGTGTCGCAATCCATCATGAAGCCGATCGTGCCGGTGGGCGCGAGGACGGAGACCTGCGAATTCTTGTAGCCGACTTTTTCACCGAGCTGGAGCGCGCTGTCCCACGATTCCTGCGCCGCACGAAGAAGAGAGGGCTGGACATTCTCTTCTTTGATGGGGCGGAGCGAATCGCGGTGCATGCGGATGACGTCGAGCATGGCTTCGCGGTTGCGCGCGTAACCGCCGAAGGGTCCCATGCGCTCGGCGATGCGCGCGGATTGCGCGTAGGACTCGCCGGTCATGAGCGCGGTAATGACGCCGCAGAAATCGCGGCCGCCTTCGGAATCGTAAGGCAGCGCCAAAGACATCAGGAGCGCGCCGAGGTTCGCATAACCGATTCCGAGCGGGCGGTAGTCGTGGGAATTCCGCGCGATTTTCTCGGTAGGGTAGCTTGCGTTGTCCACCAGGATTTCCTGCGCTGTGATCGTGATGTCCACCGCGTGGCGGAACGCTTCGGTCTCGAACTGGCCGTTGGACCCGAGGAATTTCAGCAGGTTGAGCGACGCGAGGTTGCAGGCCGTGTCGTCGAGGAACATGTACTCCGAGCACGGATTCGAGGCGTAGATGCGATCGGTGGCCTTGCAAGTATGCCAGCGGTTGATCGTCGTGTCGTATTGCATGCCCGGATCGCCGCACTGCCAGGCGGACTCGGCCATTTTGCGCAAAAGGTCCCGGGCGCGGAATTTTTCGGTGGCCTGACCGTCGTTCACGTTGCGGGTCCACCAGTCGCGATCTTCTTCGACGGCGCGCATGAATTCGTCGGTGACGCGGACGGAATGGTTCGCGTTCTGGAAGTAAACGGAGGAGTACGCCTCGCCGTCGATCGAGGGGTCATAGCCCTGCTCGATCAGGACTTGCGCCTTTCGCTCCTCTTTCATCTTGCACTCGATGAACTCGACGATGTCCGGGTGGTCCACGTTGAGGATCACCATCTTCGCTGCCCGGCGAGTCTTGCCGCCGCTCTTGATGACGCCGGCGAAGGAATCGAACCCCTTCATAAAGCTGACCGGCCCAGAGGCGATGCCGCCGCCCGAAAGCGATTCGTGGCTGCCGCGGAGTGACGAAAAGTTGGTGCCGGTGCCCGACCCCCATTTGAAGAGCATGCCCTCGGTCTTCGCCAGGTTCATGATCGAGTCCATGTTGTCCTGGACGGAGTTGATGAAGCAGGCGGAGCATTGCGGCTTGGGCTGAACGCCGACGTTGAACCAGACCGGCGAATTGAAGGCCATCTTCTGATCCACCAGCAGGTGGGCTAGCTCATCGCGAAAGGCGTGTTTCGAGTCGGGCGTGGCGAAATAGCCGCCCTCTTCGCCCCAGCGGACAATCGTGTCCACCACGCGAGCGATCAATTGCCGCACCGAAACTTCGCGCTCGGGTGAATTCGGCTTCCCGTGAAAATATTTCGACGTGACGATATTTGTCGCCGTCTGCGACCACGACTTCGGCACTTCGACGTTTTCCTGGCGGAAAATCACCTGGCCCTTGTCGTTCCCGATCAGCGCGGTGCGGCGCTCCCATTCGACCATGTCGTAGGGAGACACCTTTCCATCGGTGAAACGGCGCTGAAAATCCAGGCCGCTCGCGCGCCGCGCAATTTGTTCCGTTTCTGTTTTTCCGTTGAGGGTCATCCGAGCTTCCGCCATCTCTGCCTCCGCGCCGGCAGTTGTGCCGCCGAAAATTTTTCCGAGGTACCGTGCGGGAGACTGGATTCCATTCTACTCCCAACCGCGCCGCCCCGGACTTTGTTGTGTGTACCAAGGAGGTACACAGAATTTCTTGGGGACTGAACTGGACCGCAGGACGGCGAATTAAATCAAATCGTCGCATCCGGAACCGAAAAAAGGGAAAAGCCCAGCTAAGCCGCGCAAGAATTTCCATTCGCGGTGCGAAGTGGGGTCAATCCCCGTTAGATTTTCGGCTTAACCCGGTCCAGTTACATCGTGGACCGATCGCCCTCCCAGGCGGGCAACGACCGATTCACGTTCCCCCGAGTCTGGGTGCGCAGTATCAAGGGTTGTGGAAAACTTGTCAAGAAAAAATCGCGATGAAACCACAAAATGTTCGGCAAAAGTTGTCGAAAGCGTCTATCCGTAGTGGTGCGAGTGCAAAGTCGCCGCTACTACTTTCATCGCAGAAAAATTTTGCTCGCGCGATTCGTTTTGCCACGCTGAAATTAAATTTTTCTAATCAATGCGGCGTATTGCGTGCCGCAAAGCGCAACGCCGCAAGATTTCAAGCGTGGCCGAACTCGCGGCGGTAACCTTCCGTTTCCTTTTTCAATTTTGCGAGCAAGCGAAGGAACGGAGGAAATTTTTGCAGCGACTCGAAATACGGGTCGTCGCGAAACACAGGATAGTTCGGGAGGCCCGTGCGTCCCGCTCGCTCGATGAGTGACACGGCTTGCGCGGGTTTGCCAAGCGTGGCGTAAACGGCGGCCGAGACATGCCACATGTGGTGCGTGTGCAGCACAGACTTGCCGACCTTGAGCGCTTTCCGGATCAACTCTTGAGCTTTGCGCGACTCGCCGCGCCTTGCCCACAGCAATCCTTCCCAACTTGTGACCAGTGGATCGCCCGGAACAACTTGTCTTGCGGTGTGAATTAAAGCGACGGCATCTTCCGGACTGGGGCCATACAGCGGAACGTTCGGGGCGAATAGGTTGGCCCAGAGATTCGAGGGATCGAGACGAAGCGCCCGGTCGATGTATTCCTTTCCTTCATCGTACTTTCTCTGCAAGAGATTAGCCTGGCCGAGAAAGGTCAGGGTGAAACCATCGTCCGGATGCGTGGCCAACGCAGCATGCAATCCCTCGACGGCTTCTTCGAGAAGTCCAACATGCAGAAAAATCAAGGATTGCCAAACGAGCGACGGCTGATGGCCGGGCTTTCTGCGCAACGCCTCACGAAGGGCAACCAGAGAGAGTCGGTTCTTGTATCCCTTGAGCGGGGTCCACAAGACGCGGCCACGCGCGCAAAGAGCTTCCGCGTTCGTTGGATCGAGTGCGAGCGCCCGGCGCATGGCATGTTCCGACTTCTTGTACCAAAACGGCCCGGGGTCAAACGTTCCTCCCATGAAAGCGCACGCGCCGGCAAGTCGTGACCACGCCTCGGCATAACGAGGATCGAGGTGCGTTGCATCTTCGAGCATGTCGATGGCGGTGCGCGTGTCCCATTTATTGACCCGTGAGAGCCGCTCGACGGCACGGAGGAACAGTTCGTAGGCCCGGGCATTCTTCGTTGGCGGCTCGCCGGACGATTCGATCGTGGAAGGCACCTTCAGGCCGAGGGCTGCCCAGAGCGCTTCGGCGATGTTGTCCTGCAATTCGAAGAGCGCGGCCATTTCGGAATCGTACTTGCGGGAAAGGAGAGTAGTTCCGTCGGCGCCATTCCAAGCCTGAACGTGAACTCGCAGTCGCGTGCCGGATTTCTGGATGCTGCCGTCCACGACCACTTGCACGTTCATTTCGCGAGCGGCGAGCAGCGGATCTACCGCTTCTTTCGCGTAGCGGCGCACCGTATTTGTTGGTCGGACAAGGACTTCGCCGCTTCCGCCGAGATGATTAATGATCGCGTCAGCCAGCGCGACTCCTAGGTATTCGTCCTCCGGGCTTGGCGTAAGCAGCTTAAACGGCAGGACGGCAACGGCTCGCTTACCGAGGACCGCCGCGGGGAGCATCGCTCCGATTTCGAGGTCGCGAACGAGATTGGTCAAGTCCACTTGCAGCTCGCGCGCCGATTGGTAGCGCGATGCGGGGTCTTTCTCGAGAAGTTTCTGGACGATGCGATTGAGTTCGGCAGGGACGATTCTTTTTGGATCATCGAGCCGCGGTGCAGGATCGTGCAAGATCTGTGAAATCAGCGCTGTGGCCGTAGGGCCATGAAACGGGCGGGCACCCGATGCCAGCTCAAACAGAACGACTCCGAACGAGTAAAGGTCTGCGCGTGAGTCTGAGTAGTCTCCTCGGAGAATTTCCGGCGGCATGTAAGCGATCGTCCCGGCGATGGAAGGAGATGATGAGTCAGCAGCGGCGGCTGTTTGGGTGCGAGTAAGAGTCGCCGTTTCGGCGGACGTCTGGCGGGCGATGCCGAAATCGAACAGTTTTGTGCGCCCTTCGGATTGCAGCACGATGTTTTCGGGCTTGATGTCGCCATGGATTACGCCTCGCGAGTGCGCCGCCTCGAGCGCTTCGGCCACTTGCGCCCCGATGCGCGCGAGGGCGCGCGCCTCCAGGGGGCCGGACGCGAGGCGGCGGCGCAGGGTTTCACCCTCAACCAGCTCCATCACGATGAACAGCCGGCCCGTGGCTTCGCCGACATCGTAAATCGTTGTGATGCCCGGATGGTTGAGCGCGCTCGCAGCGCGCGCTTCGGAAAGAATGTGCCTGCGGCGGTCGGCCTGGGCGACCACGTCTTCGCGGAGGAGCTTTAAGGCGACGTCGCGCTTGAGCAGTTCGTCACGCGCGCGATAGACCACACCCATTCCGCCACGGCCGAGTTCCGCTTCAATTTTGTAGTGTGAAAGCGTCTGTCCGATCATAGAGGGTTGCGGGGCTTGGGGCCGAGACTACGCACGCGCGCGGCGATTGTCAACGGTGAGACGAGTCCAGTAGTGACTCAATTTCCGATAACTCCGGCGGTCTCAATGGGTCGTCGCAACACTTGCCCGAAGTCCAATTAGAGCAATCTCAATAGCTAAAGTCGTTCGCGATCATTGATTCAAAAGCAGCACCACCCTGTTTAGGTATGAAGGAGCAGAACCCAAGTAGATCGGTGCACTAGGGGACGTATTGCTGGATCAACCGACTTGATAATGTTGCATCGACCGGTTGAGCTGGCACCGTTTACTAGAACTTATCTCATAAATGGTTGGACTGCCCGTCCCCCAGGCCTCAGGAGTTGAAACCCCTGAATTTCCGGGGCTTTTCGGCACGGCTAAAGCCGTGCCCTGACGGAAACCATTTATGAGATGGCTTCTAGGCACGGTCAGAAAGTAGGGTGCATAAAGGAAATAAGGATTATTGACGCAGAGCGGCGCGAGTGTCGGTAATTTTTTTCTGTCACTGCTTCATGTAATGAAGCGCAACACATCCTGATTTAAAGATCTTTGACTCAACAAGTTTTAATTGCAATCTCTCCGGCAGGCTAATACCTTCCAACAGCCGTCTCCCTTCTCCTGCAACTATTGGCTGAACGACAAAATGATATTCATCAACTAGACCAAGCTCCATAAGTTGTGAAGGAATACTTACACCGCCGATTAAAATATTCTTGCCTTGCTGCTGTTTCAATTTAAGTATTTCATCTTGCAGCTTCGTGCGAACAATTCTCGTATTTCCTTCAGCGCTGTCAAATGATTGTGAAAAAACAATTTTGTTGATGGAGTCGAATGTGTCGGCAAATTCGTTCATTGCTTTTGTCTCAGAATGGTTTTTTGCGACATCGGGCCAAAAAGGAACCATCAATTGATAGGTTTTACGGCCGAAGATAAGTAGGTCGACATCTCTCATGACGTGCGTAAAATATTCATGCATTTCCTCGTCGGCAATCATTTTGGTATGGTCGCAGGAGCCATCTAAGGTGATATTGATTGCGAAGATTACATTTCTCATTTCCGCCTCGGATTGAGCAGCATGGTGTTCGAACATAAAACCAATAACCCTGAACCGCGCGTCATTCCAACATGAAGATTAGGCGCATGCAACTGGAAAAGGCCGTTCTGGTTTGTCGGGTTCTTCGGAAACTGCGTCACGAAATCAACCTGAGTCACTACCACGAGTCCGGGCGTGGGCCGCGATTCCCCCGGGGTATCGAAACGTAGCATGGCGAAGATTGACATGAACCGTTCGCGCTAAAAAAATGAATAATGGATGATATGGGGACACCGGCCATCGAAATCCTCGGGCTCACGAAGGATTACTCCCTCGGCTTTTGGCGCAAGCGGCAGCGCCGGTCGCTCGACAACCTCTCATTGCAGGTCGAGGAGGGAGAGGTGTTCGGGTTTCTCGGGCCGAACGGCGCTGGCAAGACGACGACGCTGAAGCTTCTGATGCGATTGATTTTCCCAACGGCGGGGACGGCGCGCGTCCGCGGCCGGTCGATTGACGACGTCCGGATGCATCGCGAGATCGGATTTATGCCAGAGCAACCCTACTTCTACGATTATCTGACCGCGCGCGAGCTTCTCGACTACTACGCGCGCTTTTTCGGTTACGGGCAGCAAGAGCGGAGCGAGCGCGTCGTACGTTTTCTCGGGCGCGTGGGGCTCGCCGAAGCGGGAGACGTGCAGCTCAGAAAATTCTCGAAAGGAATGCTGCAGCGGGTGGGAATTGCGCAAGCGATCCTGCACGACCCGCACGTCGTGTTCCTCGACGAGCCCATGTCGGGTCTCGATCCGGTGGGGCGGCGGGAAGTTCGCGACATCATTCTGGAACTGAAGCGCCAGGGGCGCACAGTGTTTTTCTCGACGCACATCCTGTCCGACGCGGAGATGCTCTGCGACCGCGTGGCCGTGCTGCTCGGCGGAAAACTGCAGGGCGTCGGCGCGCCGGGCGAAATCGTTTCTATGGGAATTCAAGGGATGGAGATTCTTTTCGAACTTCGCGACGGGAACTCGCTACCGCGGAGCATGGTGGAGCGCGCGGCACAAACCGGCGGACGGTATCGCGTCGAAGTGCCGGAGGGGGAGCTTTACGCCGCACTCGAGCAATTGCGTGGCTGCGAGGCGCGGATTCTTTCTGTCACGCCGCTGCGGCCGACGCTCGAGGATTACTTTTTCAAACTGCTGGGACGGGAGAACGGCCCACCGCAGCCCGTCGAAGTGAACTCCCGATGAGCGCGATGCCGGGCGTGGTTGCGATCAACACATTCCGCGAAGCGGTACGCGACCGCGTCCTCTACAACCTGATTTTCTTCGCGCTGATGATGATCGGCGCGGCCATTTTCGTGGGACAGATTTCGGTGGGGATCGAGCGGACCGTCATCATCAATCTGGGGCTCTCGGCAATTTCGATTTTCGGTCTCGTGATGGCTGTCTTTATCGGTGTGGGTCTCGTCAACAAGGAAATGGAGAAACGCACGCTGTACAGTCTTCTCGCGAAGCCGATTCACCGGTGGGAATTTCTCGCCGGAAAATTTGCGGGGTTGCTGCTGACGCTCGTCGTGAACACGTTTTTGATGACGCTGGGGCTCGCGGCGGCGCTCCTCTACGTCAGCCGGCATTTCCTGCGGCCGGACGCTTCGATTCTTGTGGCAGTGTATTTCATTTTGCTGGAGCTGGCGCTCGTCACGGCGCTCGCGCTTTTCTTCTCGTGTTTTTCAAGCCCGATGCTTTCCACATTGTTCACGCTCGGGATTTACGTCACGGGCGTGTTTGCAAGAGACATACGCGACTTCGGCCATCTGACGCGGAGCCCCGCGATGGAAGCGGTGACGCGGGTTCTCTACTATTTGGTCCCGAATTTTCACAATTTCAACTCGATCGCAACGGCGGCGCACGGCCAGGCGATTCCATTTTCACTCATCTGGCAGAATACGGCTTACGCCTTTGTGTACGTCTTGTTGATTCTGCTCGCGGCCTCGGCAACCTTTTCGAGAAAGAATTTGAAATGAGCCACGGCCGTCCATTGCGTCCGCTGTGGATCGCGCTCGTTGCCGCGCCCGTCCTGTTCGCCGCAATTGCGCTGCTGCAAGTACGCATCGACGCGCAAACGCGCTCCGCCGCCAACCAGCACGAAGAACTTCTGCTGAGTTCGGGACCCGTGCTGAAAAAATTGAGCCTCGGATACGAGTCGCTCCTGGCAGACATCTACTGGACGCGCGTGGTGCAATACTACGGCGGCAAAGTTGCAAATCTCGATCCGGATTTCGAGTTGCTCCCGGGGCTGCTCGACATTACAACGACGCTCGATCCGCATTTGCTGATTGCGTATCGGTTCGGCGCAATTTTTCTTTCCGAGCCGTCGCCCACCGGCGCCGCAAGGACAGACCTCGCGATCGCGCTCGTGAAACGCGGGATTGCAGAAAATCCGGACTACTGGATGTTGGATGCCGACCTGGGCTTTCTCTACTACTGGCACCAGAAGAACTACGCTGCGGCCTACGCGGCTTATCTCGAGGGAAGCAAAAAGCCGAATGCAGAGGAATGGATGAAGCTGATGGCGGCGCGCGTTTCCGAAAAAGGCGGGGAGCTCGAAACGTCGCGAATGATCTGGGCCCAGCTCTATCAAACGACGAAGGACCCGCGGGTCCGCAAGAAAGCGATCGAACACCTCCAGGGGCTGACCGCGCTGCGCGATATCGGATGGCTCAACGATTACGCCAGGGAATTCCACGAGCGCTTCGGCCGCTACCCGAAATCGGAGAAGGAGCTGTTCGATGCGGGCGTGACACGCGGCATCCCCCTCGACTCCGCGGGAATTCCGTATGTTTTTGGGCCCGATGGGAAAGCGCAGCTCGACCCGAAAAGCCCCGTCGTGTTGGAGACGATTCCGGAAGGGCCGCGAGAGTAGCGGCGGTCCGACCAAAATCTTCAGGAGTTCGCGCCAGGATTTCCGAAGCGCAGCAATAACGGAAGCGAATTCTGCTCATCGAATGGCCTTCTCGCAAACGGACAGGGCGCGCCTACTCGTATCGGAGTGCTTCGACGGGGTTCAGCTTTGCGGCTTTCGTGGCGGGCCAGACTCCAAAGATGAGTCCGATGCTGACGGAAACGGTGAAGCCGACAATGATCGCCCACGCGGGGACAACGGCCTTGAGCGAGCTGACGACAGGAATCAGGAGCACAATACTCGAGCCCACGAGAATGCCGATCAACCCACCGGCGCCGGTGAGCGTCATCGCTTCGAAAAGAAATTGCCAGGTGATGTCGCGGCTGCGCGCGCCGATTGCTTTGCGAACGCCGATTTCCCGCGTCCGCTCCGTCACCGAGACGAGCATGATATTCATCACTCCCATGCCGCCGATCAGCAGGCCGATCGAGCTGAGCACCACAATCGCCAGGACGACGCCGCCAATGATGTCATCGAACTGTTTTCGAATTTCCACGTTGGTCTGGATCGCGAACGTGTCGGGCTTGTCATAGGGCACGTTGCGGCGGCGGCGCAGCACTTCGCGCACTTGATCCACCGCAGCATCGAGCTTTCCCGGGTAGGCAAGGAAGCGCATGGCGACTTCAAAGCTCGCAGGATAAAGTTTCCTGAATGTAAAGAACGGCATGACGACGCGGCGGTCTTCATCGCCCGTTCCGAAGCCGCCGACGGGTTTTTGAAGCACGCCGATGACACGGAAGTCCGTACCGTCCACGAGAACTTCCTTGTCCAGGGCGCTGCTCGCGTTCGGAAAGAGCGCGGTGGCGATGTTTTCGCCGAGAACCACTAGATTTTCGCGGTGCTCATTTTCCGCGGCCGTGAAAAAACGGCCCGCTTTCATGTTGGCGTTCGAATAGACTTCCAGATAAGCAGGAAAGGTTCCGCGGAACTCGCCGCCCTGCACTTGATTGCTCTGATAGCGCACGGTGTGCGGCTGCGTCCACTCGAAGATGGAAACAGCAGTTTGCTTCACGGCGGGACACGATAGCTGCACGGCCTCGCCGTCTTCGAGCTTCAGAGGCTTGCGCTCGCGCTCCTCTTTCGGACGCCGGCCCTGGTGCGGCCCCTGAGCGAAGCGGGATACCCAGGCCGTGTCGATCCCTTCGGAAGTGATCTCGTCCTGAATCGTGACGCGAAATCCCTGCACAAGGCCGACGACCAGAATGATGAGCGCGACTCCGATCATCACGCCGAGAATCGCGAGGAAGCTGCGCAGCTTGTGGCCGCGAATCGTGTCAATCGCGAGGCGGAGGTTTTCGCGGTAGTCCTGTTTCATGGCGGTTCGCTATGCCTCCGCCCGCAATGCTTCAATCGGATCGAGGCGCGCGGCGCGCACGGCGGGATAAATTCCGAAAAACAAGCCGACGGCAGTCGAAAGCACGAGCGAGATTGTAATGGCGAAAACGGGCGTCGAAATGGGGATCGGCGTGGTGGCGCGAACGAGCTGTGCGATGGCGAGCGCGACCGCAATCCCTGCCGCTCCACCCGTCGTTGCCAGCAGCGATGATTCCACCAGGAATTGCATCACGATATGGCGCCGGCGCGCGCCAAGCGATTTTCGCAGGCCGATCTCGCGCGTGCGTTCGGTGACGCTTGCGAGCATGATGTTCATAATCACGATGCCGCCGACGACCAGAAACACCGAAGTGACCCAGATGGCGATGCCAAAAGCATTTCCGGTGATGCGGTTCCAGAGTCCGGTGATCGAGGTTGGCTCGATGATGGCGAAATTGTCTTCCACTTCATAGCGGAGATGGTGGCGCGAGCGCAGAATCACGCGCGCTTCATCCTCGGCTGCGGGCATCCATTCCTGCGAGCGCGCCTGAACGAACATCGTGACGGAATCGAGCTTCGAGAGCCACTCCTTGCGGTACGTCCCGAGCGGGATCATTACAAAATTGTCCTGCGATGCCCCGAAGACGGTGCCCTTCGCCTTCGCCACACCGACGATCGTATATTGCCCTTGCCCGGCGCGGATTTCCTTCCCGACGGGGTCGGTGCCGGGAAAAAACTTATTCGCAACGTCGGCGCCGACCACACAGACGCCGGAGCGATGGTCTTCGTCGGACTGGGTGAGCAGGCGTCCATTCGAAACGTCGATGTCGCGAATCTCGGCGAATGTAGGCGTGGCGCCGATGATCGTGACGTCTTCGCTCAAGTCGCTCCCGTGGCGGACGTCGGCGCTCGTGTCCTGCTCGCCGGCGACCGAGGCTGCCAGCTTCATGCCGTCGCGGATCGCTTCGAAATCCGCAATGTCGAGTGGCGGACGTTTCCTCGCCTTCGTCCACTCGTCGAAGTTCGTGACGATTCCAATGCGATCCACCACGAATGCGTTCGCGCCGAGGTTGGCCACTTTGTCGGCCACGTAAACGTTGAGGCCATTCAAGACGGACATCACGGCGATTAAGGTCGTTACGGCCAAGATCACTCCGAGCAGAGTGAGGAACGTGCGCAGCTTATGGGACCGGAGCGTGTCCACAGCGATGCGGAAAGTTTCCTGAAGGGCGACACTTGTCTGCCGGACTTCCGCTAAGAAATTGGGCACTTTTCTCACTGTATCCATAATAGACGGACAAACTCCCATAATTGTTCAATATTTTGTGCCCCCGGAAGGGGTTGGGGTGATCCACCCTGTCCGCCGGGCCGGCGGTCTGGCCGCAAAATTCCGGTTACAATGGAGTTGCAACTGGTTCCCGGTGCCGGGAATCCCATGAAGGGAAGCTTCAGAATATGTCGAAGCGCTTTGCCATCTCGATCTTAACCGCTTTGCTGGCACTGGCAGGGCTGCCGATCGGGTTTGCAAAAGGCCCTCCCCCGAAGCCGGTCGCGGCTGGGCAGCGGGCTGAGCAACCCCCCTCGGACGAAGAGATCCGTGCGCGATCTCAAAAGCTGATTCAAAACCAGCATAATGACGACGTGGCGCTCGAGCAATACGAGCGCATCGAGCACGCGGTTGACCGGACAGGTGGCGCCACGCCCCGCACGCTCGAAGAGAAGACCTACCGCGTCGTCCCGACCGGCACGGGGACGCTGAAACTACTGCTGAAACAAGATGGTAAGGCGGTGGACCCGTCCGAATACCGACGGCAGTTGCAAAGCTGGAAGGACGTGCTCGAGCTCATGCTCAAGCCGGGTGATTCTCGGACGAAAGCAGCAACTGCGAAATGGCAGAAGAAGAGACGCGACCGCGCGGAACTGGTGGATTTGGCGCGCAGTGCGTACGTTACAAAGTGGCTGGGGCAGGAGATGCGGAACGGCAGGCTTTGCGACATCCTGGAACTCAGTCCGAATCCGAATTTCCGGCCGCACACGATGCTTCAGGATGTGTTGACGCGCGCGACAGCCAAGATCTGGGTGGACCACGAAACGAATCACCTCGCGCGGGGCGAAGCGCACGTGACCCGCGACATTTCTTTCGGCGGGGGAATCCTCGGCAAACTTTATCGCGGCGGCGTGTTTTCGCTCGAACAGGCGGAAGTAGCACCGGGAGTCTGGTTGCCCACGCGCTACCAATACGATTTCATGGGGCGCAAATTTGTGTTCACGTTCGAGGAACACCAGTACATTGAAGCTCGCGAGTATCGCTTTGTTGGTACGCCCCAGCAGGCCCTGACAATCGTGCAAAGCGAGCTTGCGACCGGCAAATCGGTCAGAGCAGACCCGTAATTTTTCCCGCGGCAGCGGACTCCACAAATTACTTCGTAACACCAGGTGGCGCCATGAACTGAACGCGCTCCAGATCGAAGCGCGCCATCAGGGCATTGCTCCCAACGTGCTGCTGTAAGGCCTCGTAGCGTCGCACGGACGCCCGGCGCTACAGAAGACGCACAAGTCAAAATCCCTTAGCGCGCCGCGGCCGCGACTTCCTTTTCGATCGGCGCGCCGACCAGATTTCCCCACTCGGTCCACGAGCCATCATAATTTTTCACGTTGTCGTAGCCGAGCAGATATTTGAGGACGAACCAAGTGTGCGAACTGCGCTCCCCGATGCGGCAATAGGCGATGACTTCGTTCTTGCCCGTGATTCCCTTCGCGCCATAGAGTTGCTGCAACGCATCGGCGGATTTGAACGTGCCGTCTTCGTTCGCGGCCTGGGCCCACGGAATATTTGCGGCGCCCGGAATATGTCCGGCGCGCTGCGCTGTTTCCGTCATTCCCGGCGGAGCAATAATTTTTCCCGTAAATTCGTCCACCGAGCGGACGTCCACGAGTTCGCCGGGAATTTTTTTCTCGACAAAGGCGAAGACCTGCTCTTTCCGCGCGCGAATGGACTCGTCGGGACCGGTCGCTCGATAGGTTGCGGAGGCGACCTTCGTCGCGTCGGTCGTGAGCGGGCGCTTCTCTTCGAGCCACTTCTTGCGGCCACCGTTGATGAGGCGAACATCCTTATGGCCGTAATATTTCAGTTGCCAGAGCGCGTAGGCCGCAAACCAGTTGTTGTTGTCGCCGTAGAGAAGCACGGTCGTGTCGTTCGAAATTCCGGAGCGGCCGAGCAGCGCCTCGAGTGCAGACTTTTCAATCAGGTCGCGGCGGACGTTGTCTTGGAGCTGCGTTTGCCAGTTCCATCCTATGGCGCCGGGGATGTGGCCCTGGTCGTAGGCCGTCGTGTCCACGTCCACTTCCACCAGGCGAATCTTGGCGTCGTTCAGATGCTGAGACGCCCATTCGGTTGAGACCAGAACTTCGGGATGCTTGTACTCTGTCATGTGACTTCCTCCTGAAAGGGTATCGATTGTGCAGCAAAAGCCTGAAAAAACAAAAAACCCACCGGCCAGTTCGTCTCTGGCGGTGGGTTCGAGAAATCCTGGGCTGGAATTTTCTTGCTAGGTTCCCAGCCTCCCCGTGCCAGAGGACACGCCCGGACAACACGCGCAGCAACAACAGATGCAGCCGCGTGCTTGTGCGTTCATCTGGCAGTCTCGCATCACAAAAAGCCTACACCTGATTCCCGCCATTGGCAATAGCACCCTCCGGCGCGAACTTCGCCTGAATGCTTGCGCAACTATTTTCGCAACAGCTCTTCCACATCGATGACCTTGTCCATCAGCAGATTCAGTTTCCGCGTCAGCCCTTGAATTTCCGTCTCGGCGCGGCGGTTGACGTCGTAGTCGAGTTCGCCGCGCAGCCGATCTTTCGTGTCCTGCCGGTTCTGGCTCATCATGATCACGGGCGCCTGAATGGCGGCGAGCATGGAAAGAATCAGATTCAACAAAATGAATGGATACGGATCCCATGCGGACCGGCCCAGCGTCACATTGATCGCGGAATAGGTCACGATCGCGGCGCCGAACATAATGATGAAAGTCCACGAACCGCCGAATCCCGCCACGATGTCCGCCACTCGCTCGCCGAAAGTCATTTCCGTCTCGATTACCTCGTTCGGATTGCGGTTGGCGCGAATGCGGACCAGTTGCTGCGCGGCGTGGAACTGGCGCCCCAGCACGGCCAGCATGTCCATTCCCGCGTGCGGCTTGCGCTGAAGCAGCACGGCGATGTCGTTGCGGTCCACCTCGACGCATTCGGTTTCCTCGAGGGCAGTCGCGGTGGTTTGATGGGGAGTTTGTTCGAGCATGGAAGCGAAGCCGAAGAATTCACCGTGAGTCGGCTCATCGACCACGACTTCCTGCTGGTCTTCGTCCACGGTCGTGATTCGCACTTTGCCCGAAACCATGACGTACGCACGTCCTCCCGTTTCACCCATCTTGTAAATGCGCTGCCGCGGAGCGAATTTCTTCAGCTCCACCTGGCCGCCCAGCACGGCTCTTTCGTCGTCATCGAGCAGGGAAAAAAGCGGAACTTCTTTCAGGACTTCGGGATTGCAGGCCATGGATCACCTCGTCTCGTGGAAATAAAGCGCGCCCGATTCTACTAGACGATGGCGCCCGGGGCGTCAACAGGCGCCATTTCGCATGTTTGCCCCAATCGTGAACCGCGGAGGGGATTTTATTCCCAGGATGTGAGTGGATTTGGCGGTGGGAGTCAAGCAATCGGGCGAAGGCCGCCGTCGCTGCTTTCGAGCTCAACGCGCAAAAGCCAGTCGAAGTGAAATTTTTCGGAGGTGAGCCATTTTTCGAGTTCCTCGCGCCCGGGCGCGTCGAATTCGACCACCATTTTTCCCTCTTGCATGTTCACAAGGACGCGCCGCGCTGTCACCTGCTTCGCGCCAATCAGGCGCCGCGTGAGCTCTTCGGCGCCCTGGCGCGTGAGGCAGGCGAGCGTGTGTTGTGAAAGGTAGCGAGGCATTCGAGCTCCTCGAAAGTCAATTTGGTAGATGCGAACCTCAGGCCATCGGATACACTGAGCCGGGAGAAAAAGCAAATGCCGGAGCGGCGCAGCGCGCACCCGTATTACCTCTACGACGCGATTCGAGCTCAGCCTGCGCTGATTGAAAAAATCTTTGAGCGGCGTGCGGCAATCGAGCGCGCCGCGGACGCCGTCGCCGCGAAGGAGCGCATCACCTTTGTCGGCATCGGCACTTCGCTGCACGCAGCGCAAATCGCCGAGAGCTGGATGCGCGATCGCACTGCCGGCCGCATTTGGGCGCACTTCGAGCAATCGTCCGAGATGGTCCATCACCCCATCGCGTTCGGCCCGAACGACGCCGTGATCGTGATCACGCATACGGGTACGACGACGTATTCGATCGAAGCGATGCGGGCGGCGCGCGCGGCGGGAGCACTCACCGTGGCGATTACGGGCGAGATGAGCGGCGAAGATATCCGCGGCGCCGATTTTCATATCGAGACGTGCGAACAGGAAGTGTCGTTCGCTTACACGAAGAGCTACACGACCGCGCTTGCAGCGATTGCGTTGCTGATCCTGCGGATCGCGGAGCGCCGAAGACTTCTGGCGGACGCGCATTCATTTTCTGCGCTCGAGCAAGTCCCCGCGCTCGTGCGGCGCGCGCTCGAACTCGAGCCGCGAGTCCGCGAGCTCGCGAAGCGGGCTGCGCCGCTTGCGCGCATGAACCTTTTCGGCTTGGGTGTCGCGTGGACCACCGCGCGCGAAGGGGCGTTGAAAATCAAAGAGAGCTGCTACATCGCGGCGGAAGGCTTTCAAGCGGAAGAAATTCTGCACGGGCCGTTTTCGGAAATGGATTCGCGCGGGTCGCTCGTCGGATTGCTCGCGGGGAATCGAAGCGACGAGCGCGCTCGAGCGATCCTCCGCGCAGCCGGTGAACTGAAGATGTTGCGCGCCGCGGTGACGGTTCCCTCCGCAAATCACGATGTTTCCGCCGAACAAATTTTCGTCGTCCCGGAAGCCGCCGAATGGCTCGCCGCATTCGTTCATCTCATACCGCTGCAGCTTCTCGCATATTTCATGGCGCTCGAGCGCGGCCTCAACCCCGACACCGGCCGCCAGGATCAACCAGCGCACGCCGCCGCCAGCCGCCATTACAAATATTAGTGGCCGAACGGACGTTCGTCCCTTGCACGCAAGTACAGGTGACGCTCGCGAATCGAATTCCCACAGAATTCGTCCGCCCAGGAAATCACTCGCTAGAATAAGGTTGAGATTCCCGGTGGAGGTGTCCAAAAATGAGACGACCATCGACTCGTGCAGCCTCGGGTATGCTCCTGTTCGTATTGCTGGCGCTGGTTGCAACGGCGCAGAACGTGCCGACGCCGGTCGGCACTCTTGCGGGGACCGTTCTCGATGCGCATGGCAAGCCGGTAGCGGATGCGAGTGTAACGATTCAAACATCGGACGGCCAAAAACCCCACGCGACTCGCACCAACACAGAAGGACGTTTCCAGTTCGAACGCTGGGCGACAGGGCAATACGATGTGCGCGCCTACGCCAACGGCGTTTTTTCGGAGTGGGACAAGCGCGTGCTGATTCGTTCGAAAAAGACGACGCAGGTTGTTCTTCGCCTGCCTCCGGCGGCGAAGTGATGAAGGCTCGGTCATCCAAGTGTGGAAGAATGAGAGCGCCTCGATGAAGCGATTGGTTCTCGTCGTGATTGCCGCGGTGCTGCTTGCGTTCGCAGCAACCGCGGATGATAAAGGCGGCCTCGGAACGCTGGCAGGAACGGTGGTCGGGGCGAATGGCGCGCCGATTGTGGGCGCGCGCGTCACGTCGGAGCAAGCCGACGGCACGCATCCTCACGCCACAACGACAAACAAGCAGGGCCGATTCTTTTTCGCTGACCTTGTCCACGGCTACTACGAAGTGCGCGCCTATCACGACGGCGCCTGGAGCGACTGGAAACACAACGTCGAAGTGAATACCGGCAAACAGACGGAAGTCACACTGCGGGTCCCTGCCAAAAAGAAAAAATCGAGTTAGCGCATTCAGGCGTCACTCATAGCGAAGCGCCACGATCGGATCCACGGACGCAGCTCGGCGTGCGGGAATCAAGCTCGCGGTGAGTGCGACCAGCGTAATGCCGAGCAATGCTCCGGCAAATGATAGTGCGTCGCCGGGTTCAAGTCCAAACAGCATCGTGCGCATCAATCGGGCGCTCCCGATGGCAAGCGGCAGCCCGACGACAACGCCCGCCAAGCTGACCAGCAAACTTTCTCGCAAGATCAACCACAGCACTTGCTGGCGTTGCGCTCCGAGAGCCATTCTCACTCCAATTTCAGGCGTCCGCCGGCCGACGCGGTACGCAAGTGTGCCGTAGAGTCCGGTGGCCACCAACAGCGCTGCCAGCAAGCCGAAAAACATGGAGAGGCGCGCGAAGAGCCGCTGCTGCGCGAATGACTCGTCGAACTGCGCGCGTTGCGTCATCGGTTTTTGCATCGGCAGGTTCGGATCGAGGTCATGCAGAACGGCGCGTACGCTTGGGATCAGCACCTCGGGGTTCCCGTTTGTATGCAGCTCGACCTGCATGTCGGAAATAAACCGCCCTTGAAAAAACGGGAAGTACGCCGTCGGAACGATTTTTTGATCTACCCCGGTATATTTACTGTCCTTGGCTACTCCAACGATTGTGTATTCGACCTTGGTGCCGATCATGTGGCCCAATGGATTGCGGCCGGGGAGGAAATGCTTGGCGAAAGTCTCGTTGACGACAACCACGTTCGGCGAAGCGGTGGTGTCCGAATCAGAAATATCGCGGCCCAGAAGAATCGGCGTCCCCAGCACGTGAAAGTAGTCGGGGCCAATATCGTTCGATTGCACCCAGTCGTAATCCCACTTGCCCGTCGGCGGCACACCATCAATCGAATACGAGTTGTTGTTGCTCCAGCCGGACCCAAGGCGATTTTGCAAGTATGTGGCCGATTCTACGCCCGGAATCACGCGAAGCCGATCCAGCAGATTTCGGTAGAAATGAATTTTTTCCTCATCCGAATGGGTGGTCAGCGGACTTGTGCCAAAAACAAGCAGGCCCTCGGTGCGCAGCCCGAGAGGCAGGGTTTCGTAGTTTCGCAAAGTGCGCATCAGGAGCCCCGCGGCGACCAGCAAAATCAGGCACAACGCCATTTGAAACGCGACAACCACTTTGCCGGCCAGAGCGCTGGTTCGGCCGACGTTCGCGGTCGCATTGGAAGACTTGAGCGCGAACCCCGAGGGAATGCGCACCGCGCTTCGCAAGGGGGCGAGACCGAAAACCAACACGCAAACCAATGAGATCCCCAGCGTGAAGAACAAGACGGTGTGATCGGGCTCAAAACCACTTTCGATTTCTGACCAGGCGGCGAGAGCGTTGCTCGCCCAGGCGGAGAATATCCAGCCAAGAACGTCTCCGGCAGCGACCAGAAGCAGGCTCTCGACCAGCAATTGCCGCAAGAGGCGCATGCGGCTTGCTCCGAGGGCCATGCGCAGCGAGAATTCGCGCTGCCGGGCGGAGTTCCGCGCCACCAGCAGCATCGCCACGTTGCCGCAAGCAATGGCCAAAACCAAACCGACCATCGCCATTAGAATTTTGAGCGGCTGTTCGAACACCTGGTCGAAGCCGACCAATCCTTTGGCGGGGAGCAGAGAGAGCACACGTTTTTGCTCTTTCGGATCGGGCGTTCCGATTCCGATGTAGGCCGCATGAGCGAAGACGGGATTCAGTTCGGCGAGCGCTTGCTGTTCGGAAACGCCCGGCGCCAGACGCCCGACCAATCGAATGCACCACCACGTCGGCGTGCCGTAGAGCGAATTCTGTGAGGTGGGCTGCCCCCAGGCATTCAGCTCGGGCCGATTCTGCAAAGGAATCCAGAAGTCGGTGGAAGCGCCGGGTTCGACACCGAAAAATTCCGGTGCGGCGACGCCGATGATTGTGAACGGCACTCCTTTGACGTAAATCGTTTCTCCGACTGCCGAAGGGTTACGCGAAAAACGCCCGGTCCAATACGAATAGCTCAGCACGGCAACCGGCGCGTGATTCTTCTCATCTGCCAGCGTGAAGCCGCGCCCACGGATCAATCGAACGCCAAGGCCTGAGAAGAAATTGCCGCTGACCTCATCGGCTTCCGCTTCTTCGGGGGTTTCCCCCATGCGCACGGCCACCTTGTCGATGCTCAACGGAGCGTACGCCATGAGATCGGAAAAGGCTTGCTTGTGCGTCCGCAGTTCCTCGAAGACGGGGTCGGAGAAGGAAGAGTTACTGTCACCTGTGTTCCCCGCGCCCGATGGTTGGCCTGCGGGAACATGCACGAAAAACAATCGGTCAGCGTTGGGAACGGGCAGCCTACGGAGAAGAACGGCGTTCATCACACTGAATACCGCGGTGTTCGCGCCGATGCCAAGCGCGAGCGTGAGAATTGCAACGGCCGTGAAGCCCGGACTCCGGCGCATCATGCGAAGGCCGTACGTCACGTCCGTCCACAGCGTCTCAAACCAGAAGCCGCTCTGCTCTTCGCGGCATTCTTCCTTCACGCTCTCGACGCCTCCGAATTGCAAACTCGCTTGCCGCCGCGCTTCTTCGCGCGTCATGCCGGCGGAGATGTTGAGAGCCGTCTGCCGCTCGATGTGATCGCGCAACTCATCACGCAGCTCCTGTTCCCATTTCTTCCGCGAAAGGAATCGCCGCCAGAAATTCATGTCCTTCGCCTCCTCATCAAATTACGCTCACTCATACCGCAGCGCGATCATCGGATCGACGCGCATCGCGCGCCGCGCCGGTACGTAGCAGGCGAGCAGCGTCACGCACGTCAGTCCTGCACAAACGATGAGAATTGTGAGTGGGTCGTACGGACTGACGCCAAAGAGCAGGCTTGTCATCAGCCGCATCAGCGCAAACGCGCCGGTGAGGCCCACGATGACGCCCGCGAGTGCGAGTCGTGCGCCCTGTCCGATCACGAGCAGCATCACGTCGCGCGGCAGCGCTCCGAGAGCGATTCGCACGCCGATTTCGTGCGTCCGCTGTGCCACGGCATATGCGGTAACGCCGTACACTCCGACGGACGCGAGGCTCAGCGCCAGCGCGGCAAACAGAGTGAGCAGAATTACCGAAAACCGCTGCGGGGAGATGGATTGAACCAGCGCCTCGTCGAGCGTGCTGCTGTTCGCCGTGGAAATGTCCGGATTCGCTGACCGGATGACTTCGCGTACGCTTGCCTCCATCATGTGTGGATCGGACTTCGTGCGAATCAAAAGTGCGCCGCCGCGAACCTCGTTCTGGAATTCGCTGAGATAAATCGTCGAACGAGTTTCTCTGCCCATGCCGCGATCTCGGGAATTAGCGACCATGCCGATGACCGTGAACCAGCGCCCGAACGGCTGGAGGAGCACCATCTGAATTTGTTGCCCGATCGGGTCCTGATTCGGAAAATGGCGCCGCGCCAGCGTTTCGTTGATCACGGCGACCGGCGCATGCTCCTCGTCGTCCTGCGGAGAAAAGACGCGGCCCCGCAACGGCGGGATCTTCATCGTGTGGAAAAAATCGGGCTCGACGAATCGGAAGTCCGAAAGAGTTTCATGTCCGGGTTCGGGGACCGGGCGCCCCTGAATTACGAAGACGGATCCGCCGCCGTCAAACTGGCGCAGGGGCAATCCGGTTGTCGCCGTGGCTGCTTCCACCCCGGGCAGCGTCCGCAGACGGTCAAAGAAATTTCGATAGAACGCGTTCACCTGCTGCTGTGCTGGAAAATGGGCTTGATCCAGGCAGCAGAATCTCATCGTCAGCACGTGATCCGATGCAAAGCCCAGCCGGTCGTTTTCCAGGTTCCAAAAACTTTTGAGCAGGAGCCCCGTTCCAATCAGAATCACAACCGCGCTTCCGATCTCGGCCACAACCAATACATGCCGGGCCCAGCGGTCCCGCACAGTGGCGTGTGCGCCGCGGCCCGCTTCCCGCAGCGATTCGTTCAAGTCTTGCTTGGTGCTGCGCAGTGCGGGGGTCAATCCAAAAAAGATGCTGGCCAGTAAAGATGCGATCATGGAAAAGACGAAAACCTCGAAATCGATTCGAAAAGCGTGCGGCTTAAAGGACGGGAGTGTGGGCGCTATCGACAGCAGCGAACCGAACGCAGCCCATGCCAGCAAAAATCCTGCTGCGCCTCCCAGAAGTCCCAGGAGCAAACTCTCGGTCAAGAGCTGCCTCACCAGCCGAAGCCTCGATGCGCCGATAGCGATTCGGACGGCGATTTCCCTTTGCCGTGAGGTCGCACGAGCCAGCAGCAGGTTTGCAATGTTCGCGCAGGCAATCAGAAGCAGAGAGCCGACGGCTGCGAGGAGAACCAGAAGTATCGTCCGCGTGTTTCCTTGCGTTGAATAAAACTGCTGCATCGGCCAGACGGTAACGCCCCAACCCGTATTCGTCTGCGGAAATTCCCGCTGCAACTGCGCACCAATCGCTTCCATGGAGGCTTGCGCCTGCTCAATCGTGGTGCCCTGCTTCAGTCGCGCGAACACCATCAGAGAGTGAGAGCGCCGAAAAGCGTCGTCCGTGCCAACGGCGAGCGGCGCCCATGCGGCGACATCCTCCGTCGCGAACTGGAAATCAGGCGGCAGGACCCCAATGATCGTGTAAGGTTCCCGGCCCACCGGGCTCTGGATTGTTTTGCCGATGACGCCCGGGTCTCCGCCAAATTGACTCTGCCACAGGCCGTAGCTCACGACCACCACGTGGTCGCGGCCCGTCACGTCTTCTTCCGGTGTCCAGAGCCTGCCCAGGACGGGGTGGATTCCGAGCATCGGAAGGAAGCTGGAGGACACGCAGGAACCGGGAATGAAGTGCGTATCTGTCTGATTGCCGATCCGGAAGCCACAACCAGTGGAAGCGGCGATGCTTTCAAAAGCGGTGGCGCGGCGCTGCCATTCGATGAAATTGTTCGGCGTGACGTAGAGCCATTCGAGGCCCTGGGAAGGCTTGTTTTCGAGTACGGTCGTCAGGCGCGCCGGATCGCGAAACGGAAGTGGACGAAGCAGAACTGCGTTGACCACGGAAAAAATGGCCGTGTTCGCGCCGATACCCAGAGCGAGCGTGAGAATCGCGACCGTCGTAAACCCCGGATTCTTCCGCAACATGCGCAGTCCGTAGCGCGCGTCGGCCCAGAGCGTTTCGAGCCAGAAGCCGCGCCGCTCTTCGCGGCAGTCTTCCTTCACGCCTTCCACGGCGCCGAATTGGAGCCTTGCTTCGCGTCGGGCTTGGTCCGGCTTCATCCCCGCGGAAATATTTAGCGCGGTCTGTTTCTCGATGTGGTCGCGCAACTCTTCACTGAGCTCCTGCTCCCAGGATTTTCGTGAAAACCATTTGCGCCAGAGGTCCATGGCTTGCTGCTCCTGCTCCTACGGGTCGTCAAACACGTTCGAGAATGAGCGCCACGGCGGACGATAGACGCTCCCACTGCGCCAATTCTTTTTCCAATTGCCGGCGGCCGATCTTTGTGAGCGAGTAAAACTTCGCCCGGCGATTGTTGTCTGAAGCGCCCCATTCGGCGCGGATCCATCCGCGGCGCTCGAGACGATAGAGCGCGGGATAGAGCGAGCCCTGCTGAATCTGTAACACCTCGCGCGAGACCTGCTGAATGCGTTGCGCGATGCCCCAGCCATGCATCGGCTCGAGCGCGAGGGTTTTCAGGATTAACAGGTCCAGAGTTCCTTGCAGGATTTCCGCGGACTGATTCACGTTTCCCCTCTCAATCATCTGGTGCGAGATTTTTGCCGCCGCTCGGCGCTCCGTTAGGAGCCGGAATCGAGATGCCAGCCGACGTTGACCCACTTCCCATGGCGGTACACAAACATTTCCGTGGCGCGGCCCGATAGTGTGGTCCGCTTGCCATCCATTTCGGTTTCACACAGGTACTTCGAGTACAGAATTGCCGTGTAGCCATACATCTGAAATTCGGTTTGTGGGAACTCGAGGCGGACGACTTTTCCGCCTTTTTCGACGAAGCTCTTCGAGGCGGCGATCTCGTCGTCGCGGGTGGACCACTTGTCGCCTTGTTCGATCGCGATCAATTCCGGCGGAAGGGATTCCATGAGATGCGAAGTGTTGTTCGCGAAAAAGTCGCGCCACACGGCCTCGCGCGCGTCGAGCAATTCCTTCTTGTCGTCCGGGCTCAGGCTTTCGTCTTGCTGCATATCGGCCGCCAGCGAATCCGGATGTCTTTGAGTGTCCGAGGCCACCTGGATCCAATCACCATTGAGTTTCACGTAGATGTCGAATATGCGGAGCTTCTCGGTCGAGGTCTTGCCTTGAAACTCGTAGTTCACGTCCGCGACGTAGGGAACGATGGCCACATCGCCATAAAAGAGGACGTTGAATTCGAGCATCTTGTACGAAGTCATGCGCACCGGGCTCTTGATGAATCCGTTGGCGCCTTTCATGTATTGATCGATCCCGTGGATTGCGGTCTGCGAGTTCGCCTGAAACCCCAGCCATTCCGCCGAGTGAGTCGAGCGAATCACGTCTCCGTCCTTTTGGATATATGCCTGAAAGATCTTGTCGATGTGATTTCGAATCGCGTCGCGATCGGCCTGCCGCTGATCTCCGGAAACTGGGTGCAGCTGTATCGCGCGCGTCGAACCCGCGGAGAGGAACGCCAGCGCAAGGAACAAAAATTTCACGAGCTTCATTTCGGTTCTCCCTTCTTGCCGCTGCCGGGCGCCATCTTTCGTCTTGCCCCCCTAGATAAACTAAAGGGAAGAGCCTGCCACCCCTACTTGTAGATTGTCAAGGGGAGACACTCGCTCAGACGCATTCCTTTTTGAAAAGTGAGCGGAGAACTCTCGCCGGGAGACCGAAAGCTGGCGCATCCAGCGTATTTTCATGGGGGTACTAATACCCCGGTACCCAATTTTTATCCCTCGTGAGCCATTGTTCCAATCCGGCGCATTTCTGGAAAATGTGACGTCGGGTTGGGGGCTGCGATGCGGGGACGACGGTTCCGAGAGGAGCCGGGGCACGCTACCCAACCCGTCCAGCCCTCCTGCTGACGTAACCCTCCTGACCCCCGTCAGCAGGACGGGCTTCAACCGAGGCGCAGCTCGCTTCCTTAACTCTCCTTTCCCGAATCGTTTGGCATTCCCTGTGCGTCGTGAAAAGTGCGGCTTGGCTTTTGTCTCGGGCAAGTCGCGTAGAATCTTTCGGGGCATGAAAACCCGGCGGCCGGGAGCGCCACCGCGATGCGACATGTGACAGCAGGATCGGGCAGCGGAAGAATTCCGATGTGCCCGAAAAAAATCCGCCCTCTCATTGCGGTTTGTCTGGCAGTTACACTGTTGGTTGCGTCGCCGACCGATGCAGCGGACCTGAAACCGAAAACGGTCGAGGCATTCAACCGCTACGTGCAATTGACGGAGGAAAAAATCGATTCCGCGCCCGCGAGTCGGAATTCCAATCTGTGGATCGAGAGTCTCCCGGAGAATCGGCGGGTGGCCGCCTACGCGCAGCTACGCGAAGGAAAAGTCGTGATCGAGCGCCTGGAAACCATGGATCGCGGCAATCTCATTCCTGTTCCCGGCGGGATGATTCACCATTGGATTGCCACGGTTTTTATTCCCGGAGCGACGCTCGCCGAAACGCTCGCTCTCGAAGAGGACTACGACCATCACCAGGATTGTTTTCGTCCCGACGTCATCCGCTCAAAAATCCTGAATCGCAGCGGCAACGATTTCGTTGTTTTGCTTCGTTTCTACAGGAAAAAAATCATCACCACAGTCCTCGACACCGAGCACGAAGTGCATTACGTGCAGATGGATTCGACGCACGCCACGAGCCGTTCGCACACGCGGCGGGTTCAGGAAATGGACAACGCCGGACAACTCGACGAGCATCTTGAGCCGGAAGGGCACGATCGCGGTTTTCTCTGGCGGATGAATACATACTGGCGCTTCGAGGAAAAAGACGGCGGGACGTACGTCGAGTGCCAGTCGATTTCGCTCACGCGCGATATTCCAGCGGGCCTCGGCTGGGTGATTGGCCCGTATGTGACAAGCGTTCCGCGCGAATCACTTACCTTCACGCTCGCGACCACCCGCCGTGTGGTCCTCGAGCGGATCTCGGCGCACCGAGCGCGATAGAATTTCTCGAACAACGCCTGCTTCAGGCTCTTCCTTGCTCTGAAAGAAAATCTACGATCCGTTGAACGTCGCGGTTACGGAGGTAGTCCCGGTGATGGTAAACGTGCACGATCCGGTGGTGGTGCAAAGGGTGCTGTCGGTCGAGACGCTCCAGGTCCCAAATGTTGAATTCGTGCCGGGCGTTTCGGTCAGCGTCACAGAAGAGTCGTTGGGGTAGCTCGCCGTGCAAGTTCCCTCCTGGGTCCCATTGGTATTGTTGCAGTTGATCAGGCCCAGGCTGTCCGACACGGTCCCGATTCCAGTCCCCGAGATGTTGACCGACAAAGTGAATAACAGCGTTGCACGCGCGAGAAAAATGTCCGGGAGGCCGTTCGAATCTCGCGCGACGAGGTCATTCGCGGAGGAAATGAAGCTGACAACCGTGCCGTCGCCGCTGAGTGACGGCACGATGCTGTTGCCGTTGGCTGGAGGCGGAGACGAACCCGCCGCGGCGCTCGCGAGCACGAGGCCGACGGTGCACGGGGTAGTGCTGGTTGTGGTCGTCACGGTGAGGCAGCTATTGAGGACGTATATGTTTTCAATGCCGTTCGCTGCGCTTCCCGACAGATTCGAAGCCCTCGAAGCAAAGCTGATGAACTGGCCGGTCTGATCCATGCTGGGATGTTCGCTCGAATCGTTTCCCGGAGTCGTGCCGTTGGGGGTGGAGATCAAAACCGTCGCAGGGGCACATGTGGACGGCTGCCCCGTGCAGGTGTCGCGCAAATAAATCTGCTGGATTCCGCCGGAGGCGATTCCGAGATTGCGTGCGGTGGAAGCGAAGGCCACGAAACGGCCTTCCTTCGAAATTGACGAGTCGATGCTTGAACCGTCCGCCGCGGTTGCGCTGTCCGGCGTGGAAATGAGAGTCGTCGAAATCGTGCATCCCGTGAGGCCTACGCATGTACTGTTCTCAAAAATTTCTTCGGCGCCGTTCGGATTGGGAGCGGCCGAACCAAGATTTCCCGCGGTCGAGGTGAAGGAAACATAAAGCCCGTTGTTTGCGACGGCGGGATCCGAGCTGGCGCCGTTGCCGGGAGTCAAACCATCGGACGAAGAAATCAGAAAGGTTGTTGGGACGCACGTCGAAGCAGGAGTGGTGGTGGTTGTTATGCCGTTGCAGGTATCACGAAGGAAAATCTGCGGCGTGATGCCATTGAAAGAAACGTTTGAGACAAGATTGGTCGCGAGAGACGCAAAGGCGACGTAGCGCCCGTCAGGACTGATCGCTGGATTGAAATTGTCGTTGTTGCCGGCCGCAGTTCCGTCGGCAGACATCGAGACGAGCTGCGTTGGTGGCGTTGTTGTGGCGCAGGTCGTCCCGGTACAAGTCTGGTTCCAGAACACCTGGCGCGTGCCGCCGGTCACCGGGACGGTTGCGACCAGATTCGTGGCCGTCGATGTAAACGCCACATGCGTCCCTGCGGTATCAATCGAAGGCTCGGAACTCGCTCCATTGGCCGGTCCATTCGTTGTTCCCAGGCTCACGAGTGTATTCGTCGGCACGCAAGTGGAGGAACTGCCGAGGCACGTGTCGCGGACGAAGACATCGCTCGACGGATTCAAATCGCTCGTGATGAGATTGCTTGAAATGGATGCAAACGCGATGAATTCACCAGTGGAACTTGCCGATGGACCCGCCGTGGTCAAATCCGGAGTTGTTCCCAAGCAGGTGGCGCCGCAGATTGCGTTGTTCGCCTGCGTGCCATCCGGCGCCACGTCCACCAGGACCGGCAGCCCCGCCGCCGCTGAGGGAATCACGGAAAAGGGCAGGACGTTTGAATTGCCGCCGCCCGGCGGGGGACTGAACACCTGAATCTGATTGGTGCCTCCGGCCGCGAGATCTCCGGCGGTCAACGTCGTGGACAATTGAGTGGCGCTAATGAGAGTGGTTGGACGCGCCGTGCCGTTGATCAAAATTACGGAATTGGGAGCAAGGCTCGAGCCTGTCACTGAAAGCGTAGGAGGCGCCGAACCCGCCTGAATGGTTGTGGGAGCGACGGCGGTGATCCGAGGAACCGGGTTCGAAATTTTCAATGGGAGAGCGTTTGAGCTGCCCCCTCCGGGCGCCGGGTTCAGCACGGCGATTTGCAACGTGCCGGTTGTCCCGAGATCGGTGGCTGGGATCGTCGCCTGGAGCGAGGTGGAATTCAGAAACGACGTCGGGCGGCTGCTGCCATTTACGGTCACGCTGGATTGCGAAACGAAGTTGAGCCCGGTGACGGTAAGTGGGAAAGAGCCGCTGTTCACGAAGACCCCGGTGGGAGAAATTTTGGTGATTTGCGGCACATTACTCGGCAGCGGCGTGATTGTAAACGTCAGCGTAGCAGTAGTTCCGCCTCCGGGCGACTGCGTGACGACAACCACGGAGGCCGTTCCTGGACTCTGAATGTCGGCTGCCGTAATCGTTGCCGTCATGAGGTTTTCATTCTGGAAAAGCGTGATGCGCGGGGATCCGTTCCATTCCACGAAAGAGGAAGGAGTGAAACTCTTGCCGGTCACTGAAAGCGTGAATTGAGGCTGGCCCGCGAGCTTGGTTGAAGGATCAAGCGCCACGATCACCGGAGCCGGGTTATTGATCTGCTGGCCGCACGAAGGCAGAACGACCGACACGAAAACAAGAATCCAAAATGCTGCCCGCGAGTTTAGCCGCAAGTTCCTCACTCCTGAGTCTGTAGGGTCGCCATTCCCCGTTGAACGCAATAGGAGAGACTACTAAAGATGGCCTCAACGGGCAATCGGGATGCCCGGGCAGGCTTGAACTTGCGGGGGTGATGGCTCAGATTCTCGAGAACTAACGTCATTCCTCATGGGCCCCAGTTCCTCCAATGTAAAAACTGGTTTTGGTTAATCCGCTTCAATAATTAGTAAGTAGCTATGAGAGCTTGTATGCAGAACTCATATTTGATGGGAGTTGATGCAGCTCGTCCTTAAACAACTGACTCATTTTGATGGATTTGGTCTGTCTCTTCTATGCAACAAAAAATGGCTATGCAATTGCGGATGAGAAGACCAACGGGTGTCGGCGCGTCCCCAACGTGCCGGTAGATGACGTGTGCCCAAAGTAAGAGGCGACCTGAACTTATGTCTTCGCATAAGCCTGCTTCAGCGGGCTTGGCCGATCATGCAGGGGGCATGAAGCGGTGAGTTGTTGCGGCGACTTGGTGTCAGCGCGCCTTCCTTCCAGGAGGAGAGATGAACAGACCAAAAAGGGGGAGCTCTCCATTTAGCTCCACTCTCAGTCAATTCTTTGTGCTGGTCCTAGTTTTCCTTGCGATGACCACTTTTGCGAATGCACAGTCCACGGCTTCTTTGGGCGGGACTGTGACCGACGCCACAGGCGCCGCTGTCCCCAATGCCAAGGTTGCGGCGACGAATCAAGCGACCAATGTGGAATCCACAAGGGAAACGGATAACGCAGGGGGCTATCTTTTCGCTTCGCTCCCTATCGGCACCTATAAGCTTGAAATCTCGGCTCCCAGCTTTCGGACGGCCGTAATCACGGACCTCAAGCTCACCGTGGCGACATTCGTTCAGAAAGACGTTCAGCTCCAGGTTGGCCAGGTGTCGCAGCAGGTGGTAATCACCAGCGAGGCGCCTATCGTGGAGTCTGCAACGAACAGCGTCGGCCAGGTTCTGAATGACCATACGGTGCAGGAAATCCCGCTCAATGGACGCCACTTCGTCGATCTCGGTTTGCTGACGCCCGGAACCGTGACACCGCCTCAAAACGGATTCCTCACGGCGCCACTCCGCGGCCAGGGCTCTTTTGCGATCAACACCGCCGGCAACCGCGAAGACACGACCAACTGGCTCATCAACGGCATCAACTTGAACGACCCGGTGCAGAACCAGATCACGTTCCAGCCGCCGATTGATACGCTCGCCGAATTCAAGATCGATAATTCAACATTCCTGGCGCAATACGGCCGCAATTCCGGTTCGATCGTCAACCTCGCCACCCGCTCCGGCTCGAACGACTTCCACGGCGAGGCTTTCGATTTCTTCCGGAACACGATTCTCGACGCGCGGAACTTCTTTAATCCGGTCAAGAACGCCGCCGGTGTGCCGCTCCCGCACGCGCCCTTTATACGGAATGATTTCGGAGCGGCAATTGGAGGTCCGATCAAGAAGAACAAGGTGTTCTTCTTCATCGCTTACGAAGGACTTCGCCAGCATCAGGGTTTGACCTTAACGACCGTCGTCCCGAGCGTGAACCAGATTGCAACGATTCCGGGGTCGGCTACAGCCGTCGCCAAGCTCCTGACGTTGGTGCCGGCGGCAAACCTCGCTCGAAGCGGCCCCGGTATTACCGACGTCCCGGGTGATCCTAACACCTGGACCGGTTTTACCGGCTCCGCCGTCGCCAACGTGGCCCTGAACCAGGGCTCCGGTGACGTTGACGTCGAAGTGAGCAGCAAAGATCGCGTCCATTTCTACTACGTCCTTCAGAAGGACCTCCGGCAGGAGCCGACTCAGGGTGCAAACCTTCCCGGTTTTGGCGACACGAGAGATGGTTTCCGCCAACTAATGACCTTCAGCGAAGACCATATCTTTAGCGCGGCGATTGCGAACACCGTGCGGCTCGGATTCAATCGCATTCACCTCACATTCACCCCTGTAGCTCTCAATCCCGCGGATTTCGACATCACCATGCCGGCCGGCACTCCCGCCGGCGTGGGAATACCAGATATCATCGTGACCGGCGCCATGGCTTTCGGAGGACCTACCGGAGAGCCGCAGGGCCGCGGCGACACGACCGTGGTTTTGAACGACACCCTGAGCTGGTTGAAAGGGCGTCATTCCTTCGCTTTCGGCGGAGAAATTCGGCGGGCTTACAACAATAACATCGCCGAAAACGTCGGAAGCTTTACGTACACGAGCATGGCGAATTTCCTCATCGACTCTTCCTCCGCCTTTACCGCGACGGTTGGCGCTGGAAACGACCGAATCCTGGAGCCTTCCTATGCCGTGTATGCTCAGGACAGCTTCAAGTGGAAACCCAACTTCACATTCAATTTTGGTCTGCGCTATGAATGGAACTCCACTCCGTCGGAAGCGCTCGACCGCTTCACGAATTTTGACATTCCGACCGGGAGTCTCGTCCCGGCGCCTCAACCCTTTCACACCAACAATAAGAATTTTGAACCTCGTATCGGCTTCGCATGGGATCCGTTCAACGACGGGAAAACTTCCGTACGAGCCGCCTACGCAATCATGACGCAGGATCCAACCACGAACGTCATTACTGGCTTGAGCAGCAGCCCCCCGTTCGCGCTGCCGATTAGCATCAGCGTCAATAACATAAAGCTGGAGAATCCATCTGGTTCCATCGTCGGCTTGAGTCTTGGTCCCACTTCGGTCAATCCTCTTTTCAACAACATGTATTCTCAGGATTGGAACCTGACGATCGAACGCCAGCTCAATTCAACTATGGGCCTGGAAGTTGCATACGTGGGAATGAAGGCCACTCATCTTCAGCTCACGCGCAACATCAACCAGCCTTTTGTGACCGACGCCTTCTACGGTTTTGTTCGGCCGTTCCCCACACTTCCGGTCACGAGCCCCGTCCTGCCGGCACAGTGCACTCCTCCGGCGTTTCCGCTCTGCACGCTGGGCACCATGAACCAAATCGACAGTCCCGGGAACTCGAACTACGAGGCTCTGTGGGTCACGCTCAACAAACACTTCTCGCGTGGCCTGGAATTCCTTGCTTCCTACACATTCTCGAAATCCCTGGACTATAGCTCCGTCAGTTCCGGCGACGCGGTTCCCCTGCAGAATGCCTACAATCCACGAGGGGACTATGGCTTGTCGGAATTCGACGCGCGGAACCGATTTGTTCTGAGCGGCTTCTATCAACTGCCGTTCAAAGGAAATCGGGCCGTCTCGGGATGGCAGGTGGGCGTGGTCACGATCGCTCAGAGCGGCAATCCCATCACGCCGTTGCTGGCAATCAACCCCGGCGGCAACTTCACGCTGACGGTTCGGCCGGACGTCCTCCAGCCCGTTTCCGTCACCGGGAATCCCAATCAGTTCTATCTCAACAAGACCCTGTGCGAACCATATACTGGGCCACTTCCCGCGGGCGGACCTCCGCCAACCGTTCCAAACTGCGCCACGACGCCGAGCGCCGTGTTTGCAGTGCCTTGCACGTTCAGCAACGTTGCGCCGGGAGGTACACCTTTGAATGTGGCGTTTGCCTACCCGGTTGTGGCCGGTTCGTGCCATCCCGGGGATATCGCCAGAGATGCGTTGCCGGGTCCTAACTTCGTTAACACGGACTTCTCCATCATTAAGAACACGCAGTTGACGGAGAGGTTCAATTTGCAATTCCGGATGGAGATGTTCGACGTCTTTAATCACCCGAACTTCGGCAACCCGGGTACCACGGTCACAGCCAGTTCGTTCGGGCAGATTACGAGCACGCGGTTCCCGACCGGGGACTTCGGTTCGTCGCGTCAAGTACAGTTCGCGCTGAAGCTGTTGTTCTAAGTCGGCGGGAACGATTTGAACCGGAAAGAGGGAGTGGGCCCGGCCCCACTCCCTTTTTTCTTTTTCATCATCTTTTCATCTGGCGCATCGCGAGGTCATGGTTTACTCTACCGACGTGGAAACGATTTCACGCGAAGCGGAAGTCCCGCGAGACAGTGCGCCGCCTGGACGCCCAATTCGTGTTCCGATTTCTCGGCTTGCTGCTCGTGTGCCTGGCTGCGCCGCATTGCGCATCCGCTCAAGATTCAGCGCCCGATAAGCCGGCCGCGAAACCCGCCTCCCCTGGTTCAAACGAAACGCCCGCCTCAAACGACCCTCTCACTGTGTTCCCTCATTCCGAAACCAGCCGCTATTGGATCTCCGGGCAGATGAACTTCATTCTCCAATGGCACCCGTCATTCCCTGCAAAGTACAGTGGCCCAAACAGTCTGCGATCTCATTCTGATAACGCGACCTCCAAGGTGTACACCCTGTTTCTTGGGTATGAGTTGACACGCACCACGGAAGTTTTCGTGGACGCGGAAATTGCCGGTGGACATGGGATCGGTGAGGCGTTCGGCCTCGCTGGGTTCACGAATCTCGACGTCGTGCGCAACCCGAATCTCGGCCAGTCGCCCTACCTCGCGCGGCTGATGCTTTTGCAAATCATCCCGCTGACGAGCGAGCGAATTTTAGCGGAGCGCGGCCCATTTTCCCTCGCCACCTCGCTCCCCGCGCGGCGTCTTTCCATTCGTGTCGGGAAATGGGGAATCGCTGATTTCTTCGATCTGAATTCCTGGGGCTCGGACAGCCATTTGCAATTCCTGAACTGGACGATCGACAACAACGGTGCTTACGACTATTCCGCGAATACGCGCGGTTACACCGATGGCTTGATCCTCGAATACGACGACCACTGGTTCACCGCGCGATTCGGTGAAACTTTGATGCCGAAAGTTGCGAATGGCATCCATCTCGATGCGAACATCGCGCGCTCGCGGGCGGAAAATCTGGAACTCGAAGCGCGCGGGAATCTCTTCCGTGGCCGTGCGGGTGTTGTGCGTTTCCTCAGTTACCTCAACCACGCTGGCATGGGAAATTACGAGCAGGCCATTCGCAATTTCCTCGCGGATGAAACCGCGACGCCCGACATCATCTCAACGCGCGCCCAGGGGCGCCACAAGTACGGCTTCGGCCTGAATTTCGAGCAGGAGCTCACGTCGCAAGTCGGTTTCTTCGGCCGCCTTGGATGGAACGACGGCCGCAACGAATCCTTCGCCTACACTGAAGACGACCGCACTCTCGAGCTCGGCGGCTTCACGAAGGCCGACGCGTGGCATCGCCGCAACGACCGCGCCGGCGTGGCTTTCGTCGTGAATGGCATCGTCGCGGCGCACCAGGAGTACCTTGCGCTCGGCGGAAAGGGCTTTCTGCTCGGCGATGGCGCGCTCAACTACGGCCACGAGAAAATCATCGAGGGGTTCTACACAGCTCATCTCTGGCGCGGCTTCTTCGCTTCGTTTGACCTTCAACACATCAATAATCCGGGCTACAACAAGGATCGAGGCCCCGTGACCGTCCCCGGCCTCCGCCTGCACATCGATTTTTGACGTGCGATCCGGCGCGATCGCACTTTGTTCTGGAAACGCGCGGCGGAGCGGTTTAAGCTGCGCGGCTGCGGCATGGGGCAAAGCGAGCAGCAGCGGCGCGCCGCGCGGAGGAAATAAATGTTTCGTTTGAGATTTGGTGTCGTCGTTCTCTTCGTGTTCTGCATTGCCGTCGCACCACTCCACGCGCAAGCTCAGTCCCAAGCCCAACAGGCGCCCACGGCCCAGCCGCCCGCAGCTCAGGCACCTGCGCCGCAAACTCCCGCCGCTCCGCCCGCTGCGAAGCCTGCCGACGTCGCTTCTCCCGACGCGATTCTCGCAGCGACGTACGATGTGATTTCCGGCACGGCGGGACAGAAGCGCGACTGGGATCGTTTTCGCTCTCTCTTTCTCCCCGGTGCGCGCTTGATTCCTTCGGGGCCGAAGCGCGAAGGCGCCGGCTACGGCGCTCGCCCGTTCACTCCCGATGATTATGCCGAACGCGCCGCACCGTTTTTTGAAAAGGAAGGCTTTTTCGAAAAGGAAGCGGCCCGCAAATCCGAGCGCTATGGCAACATCATGCAGGTCTTCAGCACCTACGAATCGCGCCACGATGCGAAAGATGCGGAGCCCTTCGCGCGTGGCATCAATAGTTTCCAATTATTCTTCGACGGCACGCGCTGGTGGGTTGTGACCATCTTCTGGCAGCAGGAATCGCCCGATACGCCGCTGCCGAAGGAATTTCTCCCCGCGGCGCACTAAGAGGACCTTGCGTATGTTTCAAACCAACCTGCTTAAGGGCCGCACGATTCTAATCACCGGTGGCGGAACCGGCCTCGGCCGATCCATGGCGCTGCGCTTCGCCGAGCTTGGCGCCAATCTGTTTCTGGTGGCGCGGCGTGAAGCTCCGCTGAAAGAAACCGCTGATGCAATCCGCGCAAAGGGAGCGCGCGCGGCCTACGCTTCGGCGGACGTTCGCGATTTCGCGGCGGTCGAAGGCATCGTCGCCGCTGCGGAAAAGGAATTCGGCCGCGTGGATACGCTCGTCAACAACGCGGCTGGAAATTTCATCGCGCGAACGGAAACCCTTTCACTGAATGCATTCAACGCGGTCATCGGAATCGTTTTGCAGGGCTCATTTTATTGCACTCTCGCGCTCGGCCGGAAATGGATTGCTCAAAAGCAGCCGGGAAATATTCTCAGCATCGTCACGACCTACGCGGCCACAAATTCCGGTTCGGGGTTCGTCGTGCCGTCGGCGTGTGCGAAGGCCGGCGTGCTGGCGATGACGCGTTCGCTCGCCGTCGAATGGGCGCGCTATCGGATCCGATTGAACGCAATCGCGCCGGGTCCTTTTCCCACCGAAGGCGCTTTTTCGCGCCTTCTGCCGACGAAAGAACTCGAAGAACAGACCCGCAACGCTCATCCCATGAAACGTTTCGGGCGTCCCGAGGAGCTGGCGAACCTCGCGGTGTATCTCCTGAGCGATCAGGCGGAATACGTCAACGGCGAGTGCGTCATCATCGATGGCGGCGAGTGGCTGCGCGGCGCGGGCGAATTCAACGACTTCGTCGAAATGCCCGATCGTATGTGGGACGCGCTCGAATCCTCACGGAAAAAATGACGCCGCGAAATTCGCGCGGGCATCACAAATCCAGAAATACGCGAGCGCGGAAACCGGTGGGCGTGCGTTCCAGCGTGAATTGATGCAGCGTCACCGCCTTGATGTAAGTTCCCGCGGCGTGCCGCGCGCGATCGAAGCGCTCTCCGTACGCAATTCCGCGCGCCTCGGCCGGCGCGGCTCCCTGCGACTCCCGAATTTGCGTGACGGCTACGCGGCGAAAGACGAGCTGCTTCGCATCCGCGATTGCCAGAATCTCCGTCAGCCACGAGTAGAGCAGTGCTTCGGGATCGCTCCCGCGCGCGAGAATCTCACACTGCACGCGCTCTTCGATTTTTTCCGGCGCGCAGGCGAGCGAGCACATCGCCAGCGCCGCGTTCTCAAATAATTCCGCGAGCGTCCGTCCGTAGGCGAGAAACCCCACGTCCGCCGGATGTTCTATGATTTCGAAGCGCACGCTCACGCTCAAGATTCTACGATGGAAAGCTCTCGAACGAATCAAGTCCCGGGGGGCGCGCCATCCGCCACGCGACCTCTTGCCTTGACCCCACTTGCGCGCGCCAGTAAGCTAGTCGTTTCCACATCGAAAGTAGAGCGAGCATGGAAACCATTCAAATCACGCTCCCCGACGGTGCGACCCGCCCTGTGCCCCGCGGGACCACTCCGGCGCAAATCGCAAAGGATATTTCTCCGCGCCTTGCCAGGGAAGCGCTGGTCGCGCGCGCCGACGGTGAACTCGTGGACCTCTCGCGCCCGCTCGAGCACGATGCGAAACTCTCGATCCTCACCTCGAAAGATCCCGACGCCGTGCAGGTTTTCCGACACTCCGCCGCACATCTGCTGGCGGCAGCGGTGCTCGAACTATTTCCCGACGTGAAACTCGGCATCGGCCCGCCGATCGAGAACGGATTTTTCTACGAATTCGTTCGCGCCGAACCCTTCACTCCAGATGACCTCGCGAAAATCGAATCCAAGATGCACGAGCTCGCCGCGAAAGACATTCCCAACGAGCGCAAGATGATTCCGAAGCCCGAAGCGCTCGAGCTTTATCGCAAGAGCAACCAGGAATTCAAATGCGAGCTCGTGGAAGAAAAGGCGCAGGAGCCGATGGTCTCCTTTTACACCACCGGAAAATTCATCGACTTCTGCCGCGGCCCGCACATCCCTTCCACCGGCCGCATCAAGGCTTTCAAGTTGATGAACGTCGCGGGCGCCTACTGGAAAGGTTTGGAAAGCAATCCGCAGATGCAGCGGATCTACGGCGCGTGTTTCGTCGACCAGAAAGAACTCGACGAATATCTGCATAAACTCGAAGAGGCGAAGCGCCGCGACCATCGCAAGCTCGGCGCCGAACTCGATCTCTTCAGCATCGAGGAGGACGCCGGTCCCGGCCTCATCTTCTGGCATCCGAAAGGCGGCGTCATCCGCAAGCAGATGGAAGACTGGCTCCGCACCGAGTTGATTCGTCACGGCTACGATCTCGTCTTCACTCCGCACATCATGCGTCTGCATCTTTGGGAAACCAGCGGCCACACGGATTTCTATCGCGCGAGCATGTTCGGCCCGATGGAAGTCGAAAAAGACGACTACCAGCTCAAGCCGATGAATTGCCCCGGCCACATCCTGATTTACAAATCGCGCCTCCGCAGCTACCGCGAATTGCCGGTTCGTCTCGCCGAACTCGGCACCGTGTACCGTTACGAGCGCTCCGGCGTGCTCCACGGTTTGCTCCGCGTGCGCGGGTTCACGC